>JAADFP010000151.1 GCA_013152825.1 Caldisericota bacterium
GTTTTTATTCAGTCAGGGAATAATATATTTACGGACATTATTTTTGATCTAACCAGGAAGGTTTCACGGACATTTTTTATGATCTAATGCGTGGCATTGACAGAAACGCCCTAAAATTTGTAATCTATTAGTCTAAATTTGCAGGGCCGCTAGCTCAGTCGGCAGAGCACCGCCCTTTTAAGGCGGGTGTGCGGGGTTCGAATCCCCGGCGGCTCACCAAAACAGATGTTGGTGATCGGAAGGCAGAGGTCAGATAACTTATCTGATTTCCGAATTCCGATTTCTGACATCTGTTGTGCGTCCCCATCGTCTAGCCAGGCCTAGGACACCGCCCTTTCAAGGCGGTAACACGGGTTCGAATCCCGTTGGGGACGCCAAAAATATTATTTTATTTAAAATCAATGACATAGCCTTTTTAGCTTTCCTTTAAGGTGGTCTCCAAATTGTCTCCAGAAGAGTTTCTAACATTTTTGCTCTTCTTCCTATTTTAAAGTAGAACGCCAGTGGCTTAAATTGATTTATAAAAAGGCTATGGGTTACCATAAAATAAAAAGATCGGGGCGTAGCGCAGCCTGGTAGCGCACACGGTTCGGGACCGTGCGGTCGCTGGTTCAAATCCAGTCGCCCCGACCATTTTTCCTTTTAATATCAATAAGTTAGCTCAATTTTCGAGAATCCTTAATTTTCAGGCCTTTCAGGAAACGAAGAGCCATTTTTTACTTTAATATCAATAAGTTATCAAAACCGTGAACAATCCGTGAACACCGTGAACAAGTTATTAATAATCCACTACCCAAAATGCTATCTAAAAAGAAACAAAAAACCCTCTACTCTTTAGATTCAACATCTGTTGGTCGGCTTTTTAAGTCTATCGGCTCGAGTTATTTTAGTGTGTATTGGAGGCAGCTGGCCGGATTATTAAGATTTTGAGTTTTTCATTAAAATGCCTACACTTATGTAATCCGGCCACTGAATATTAAGTAAGCCGGCCACCCAATATTATTCATACCGGCCACCTAATATTATCAAACAAGGTCTTAACAAATCAAGGCCACCTCCAAGGGAATCTGCTATCCTTGTTCTAAAAAAGGACAAGGAGGCAAGATGGCACAAAGGAGGTTACACATGCGAAAGGTCAAACAGATACTGAGACTGACATTTAAGGAAGTCCTTCCACAGAGGGCCATAGCAAGGTCTCTCAGGGTAGGTCGTCAGACAGTGGCGGATTATCTTCAAAGGGCAAAAGTAGCTGGTCTTAGCACATGGGATGATATCAAAGACCTCTCAGAGGAAGAACTCCAGAAGAGGCTGTTTTCATCAACGAATACTCGGAGGGCAAAAGACAAAAGAGTACCTTCATGGCAGTATATTCATAAGCAGTTGAAAACTCACAAAGGCATCACACTGTTTTTGTTGTGGAAGGAGTATTATCAGGAAGAACCATCCACTGCATACTCTTACAGCCAGTTCTGTCTTCTATACCGCAGATGGCACAATGAACTTCCCTTAGAGTTAAGGAAGACCTACCGAGGGGGTGAGGTAATGTTTGTTGATTATTCAGGACGTAAGATACCGTATATAGATAAGAAGACAGGGGAGGTCTTAGAGGCAGAGGTATTTGTAGGAGTCCTTGGAGCAAGCGACTACATCTATGCAGAGGCACAGGAGTCTCAGAAGAGTATCTGTTGGATACAGGGACATATAAATGCCTTTGAGCACATAGGAGGGGTGGTAGAGACAGTAGTGCCTGATAATCTAAAGGCTGGAGTAACGAAGGCCTGTTACTATGAACCAGAGATAAACCCACTGTATGATGACCTCAGTCTTCATTATGATTTTGTTGTAATGCCCACGAGGGTAGGAAGGCCAAGGGACAAGGGCAAGGTAGAGAATGCAGTTCAACAGGTTCAGCGATGGGTGATAGCACCATTGAGAGGAAGACAGTTTTTCAGCCTTCAGGAGATAAACGAGGCCATGAGGCCTCTTTTGGAGGAACTCAATGGCAGGAAGATGCGTCACATTGGCAAGAGCCGGAAGGAGCTTTTCGAGGAGATAGAACGACCGGCGCTCAAAGTCCTTCCCGCGTATGCCTTTGAGATATCAGATCGAAGGACACAGAAAGTGGGGCCTAACTATCATATAAGTTACGAAAGACACTACTACAGTGTACCTTACATTTTAATTGGGCAGACCGTTGAAATAAGGGCAACACAGAGGACTGTTGAGGTGTATCATGAGGGTCAAAGAGTGGCAAGCCATCTCAGGGATGACACACCTGGTGGTTACAGCACAGTAGATACACACATGCCCTTTTGTCATCAAAAAGTAAAGAAGGGTGTAAGGCCTGAGAGTTTACTGAGGCAGGCACAGAGGATAGGTCCTTCAGTGGCAGAGATGATAGAAGGAATACTTCAGAGGCGAAGACATCCTGAGCAGGCATATCGAAGCTGCATTGGGATACTCAGACTTGTAAGGCAGCACAGTGAAGAGGAGGTAGAGGCAGCCTGCCGGATAGCTCTTGATTATGAACTGCTGTCATACACCCATGTGAAAAACATCCTGCAAAGTAAGATGTTTTTAATACAAGACGATAATACCGAGGACAAAGCAGTGCCTGAGCATGAAAACCTCAGGGGCTCGGGATATTACAACTGAAAGGAGGAAAAGGACAAATGCTTAATGCCCCGACCGTGGAGAAATTAAGGCAGATGAAACTTTATGGAATGGTAGAAGCCCTTGGTGAACAGGAAGAAAACTCTGAATATAAAAATCTGGGTTTTGAGGAAAGACTTGGGTTTCTGGTAGATCGTGAGTATGAACTGAGACAGCAGAAGAGACTGCAAAGGAGACTACAGCAGGCCCGACTGAAACAGAAGGCCCAGGTAGAGAACCTACAGTTTAGCCCTGAGCGAGGGCTTGACCGAAAGCAGGTTCTCTACCTCTCAGAGGGCCAATGGATAAAACAACATCATAATATTATCATAACAGGGCCAACTGGTGTAGGGAAGACCTATCTTGCCTGTGCCCTGTGCGATGCTTTGATAAGAAAGGGACACAGTGGCAGGTATTACCAGATGAGTAAGCTTCTGAGGGGTCTAAGGGTTTCACAGGTAGAAGGGACAGTGGAGAAGTATCTGAAGGGCCTTATTAAGGTGGATATATTAGTAGTTGATGATTTTTTACTTGAGGAGACAGGAGTAAAGGAGACGAGATATTTGCTTGAGGTGGTGGATGACAGGGCTGAGGCAGGAGGGATGATATTCTGCAGCCAGATACCCGTAAGTGGCTGGCATGAAAGGATGGAGGATGGCAGATGGTACTTTAGCAGATGCAATACTTGACCGTGTGGTACACAACGCATACAGGATAGAGCTAAGAGGAGAAAGTATTAGAAAGAAAAATCGAATAAAACTTCCAAAGATGGTAGAATAGATTTTACAGGAGGCTGGCCTTGAAAAAATAAGAACAGGTGGCCTTGTTTAAATAAGAAGGGGTGGCCGGTTTAAATAAGAATCACTGGCCTTGATTGATAAGAATAGGCATTTTGTAAAAAGTTTGAGTATCGAGATATTGCTTAAGTTTTCTGAAGTCCTTTTCTGTTTTTACCCCCTGAAGAAGTTCCTGGTTAATAAAGGAGTTGATTCCAAGAGGAATGCCGTTGTCATGGATGAACTGAAACTTCCTTGTGGGGGCTGTCCACCAAACTGTGTAAATTGCTAAACTTAGAAAACACAGGAGGTGGACAATGGAAAAAAAGAAGAAGGCCCCAAAACCAGAAGAAGTAAGAGCCCGCATTAAGGAGTTGGTACAACAGACTCTTCAGGAAGCCCTTGAAGCAGAGCTTGAGGAATTTCTTGGATATTCAAAACACCAAAGGAGTGACAACGACAATTCTCGCAATGGCTACAACCCAAAGACTGTAAGAACAGACACAGGGGAAGTTGAGATAAATGTACCTC
>JAADFP010000152.1 GCA_013152825.1 Caldisericota bacterium
TTTTTATCCTCTCGGTGCTCCGGGCAGGAAAAAGTTGAAAGACTTCTTCATAGACAAAAAGATACCCTTAAGAGAAAGAGACAGGCTTCCCCTGGTGATTTCCGGTGAAGAAATTGTCTGGGTGGTGGGTATTGAAATAAGCCATATCTTTCGCGTGCAAAAAGACACTTCCCGTATCATTTCCCTTACCTTTGACTAATCCCTCCCCGTGTTTTGTTTTATGGTAAAATACCAGTTATGGAAGAGAAAAAGCAGGTACCGCCAAAAAATAATTTTTTAAAATCCATAGCTTTCTGGCTGGTAATAGGGATAATGGTGTTCTGGACCATGAGTTTTTTCTCTACCCGCACTCAGGCACCGGAAAAATTTTCCTATTCCCAGTTCCTGGGATATGTGGAGAAAGGTGAGGTAAAGCAGGTAAGTATTGCTGATCAATACATCAAGGGAGAGCTTAAGGATGGCCGCAAGTTTACTACCTATGCGCCCAGGGACCCGGAATTAGTAAGAATACTTATCCAGAACAAGGTGGATGTAGTAGCTAAGCCGCAGGAGAGTATGTGGCGGCAGATTCTGGTCTCAGTATTACCTTTTCTTCTCTTTATCTTCTTCCTCTGGTTCTTTATATATCGCCAGATGCAGGCAGGAGGCAACAGGGCTCTTTCTTTTGCCAAGAGCCGGGCAAAACTTGTGGTAGAGGGTAAACCAGAAGTTACTTTTCAGGATGTGGCAGGTGTTGACGAGGCCAAAGAGGAGCTGCAGGAGATAATTGAATTTTTAAAAGATCCTAAGAGATTTCAAACCCTGGGAGGTAAAATCCCCAAGGGTGTTTTGCTGATAGGCCCTCCGGGGACCGGTAAAACTCTACTGGCTAAAGCAGTAGCCGGGGAGGCAGAGGTGCCTTTCTTTTCCATAAGTGGCTCCGATTTTGTGGAAATGTTCGTGGGGGTGGGAGCAGCCCGGGTAAGAGACCTTTTTGAGCAGGCTAAAAAGCATTCTCCCTGTTTGGTTTTTATAGATGAGATTGACGCTGTAGGCAGGCAGAGGTTTGCTGGCCTGGGAGGTGGACACGATGAAAGGGAGCAGACATTGAATCAGTTGCTGGTGGAGATGGATGGTTTTGACACCAAGGGTGGGGTGATAATAATAGCAGCTACCAACCGGCCGGATGTGCTGGATCCGGCACTTTTGAGACCAGGCCGCTTTGACCGCCAGGTAGTTATTGATAAGCCAGATGTAAAGGGCAGAGAGGAAATTTTAAAGGTTCATTCGAAAGATGTAAAACTCGGAGAGGATATAGATCTTGCTGTTATTGCCCGTGAGACTCCCGGCTTTTCCGGTGCAGATCTGGCTAATCTGGTGAATGAGTCTGCGCTTCTGGCTGCCAGGAGAGGTAAGCAGGCCGTGAGTATGGAAGAGATGGAGGAGGCTATCGAGAGGGTTATGACTGGGCCTGAAAGGAAGAGCAGGGTAATAAGCGATTATGAAAAAAGACTGATTGCCTTTCATGAATCAGGCCATACTATCCTGGGGCATATTCTTCCTCACACTGATCCTATTCATAAGGTTTCTATAATTCCGCGTGGAGTAGGAGCTTTAGGATATACAATCCAGTTACCCCTGGAAGATAGGTATATCATGACCAGGACAGAGCTCATGGAAAGGATAATCGTGTTGATGGGAGGAAGAGCCTCGGAAAGTTTATTTTTTAAGGAGTTTACCACGGGTGCCCATAACGATTTAAAGATTGCCACGGAGATGGCACGCCGTATGGTCTGTGACTATGGAATGAGTGAAACGCTGGGTCCTATAACTCTGGGCAGTAAAGAGGAGCAGATTTTTCTGGGTAGGGACCTTCTCAAGGAAAAGAATTACAGCGAGACAGTAGCTTCTGAAATAGATGCAGAAGTAAGAAAAATAGTTGAGGAATGTTACGAGAAAGCCGAAGAGATAATAAAGAAAAACGAGAAAAAGGTCAAAAAATTAGCAGAAACTCTCTTAGAGAAAGAAGTGCTGGAAGCAGCCGCGATCAGAGCAATACTTGATTCTCCCAGGTCCGCCACCAAGAGAACCAAGAAAAAACCCAATACTTCGGAAAAGTCTGAAAAGACTGAATAGATACCCAAAATGAAAATAATGGGGATTCTTAACATTACCCCTGATTCCTTTTACGATGGTGGAAAATACGTGGCTTTACAGGCAGCGGCACAGAGGGCGGAGAGCATGAAAGAAGAAGGGGTAGATGTAATTGATATAGGAGGTGTTTCTACCCGGCCTGGCTCCTCCTCTCCTTCGGAAGAAGAAGAGATAAGGAGGGTAGTCCCCGTGGTAGATGCGCATAGGGGTTCCGCTTTCTATAGACACATTTCGTTCAAGAGTGGCTGAAGAGTGTTTTAAGAGGGGAGTGAAAATCTTAAATGATGTTACTGCCCTGAGAGGAGATAGTAATATGGCCTCTTTGGCCAGGGATTACCAGGTAGAGGTGATACTTATGCACATGAAGGGTACACCCCGGGATATGCAGAAAAATCCTGAGTATAAAGATGTGGTAAGAGAAATAAAAGAATTTTTTCAGGAAAGAATTGATTTTGCTCTACAGCAGGGAATAAAAGAAGAAAAAATCTGGGTAGACCCGGGGATAGGGTTTGGCAAGACTCTTTCCCATAATCTTTCTTTACTCCGGAATATCGCCTCCTTCAAGGAGTTAGGCAGGCCTATACTGATAGGCCCTTCCCGGAAGGCTTTTGTGGGCGCTATTCTGGGCCTTCCTTCCCAGGAGAGGCTTTTTGGCACCCTTGGGGCAGTAGCCTGGTGTTACTTTCAGGGGGTAGATATGGTGCGGGTGCATGATACCAGAGAAGCAAAAGAAATGTTAAAAGTTATGGAGAGTATAAATGACGGAAATAATCAGTAATTTCCGCTGGCAGGATGGGATAGAGATTATACTCTTCACTTTTATTATCTATCGATTTTTCCTGTTTATCAGGGGCAGGAAAACCCAGGGTGTATTTTATGGGTTGCTTTTTCTCCTCATGGTAGGATTCCTGGCACAATTCCTGGAATTTTACACCATTTCCTGGGTGTTCAAAAATCTTTTTGCTATCTGGGTAATTGCTCTATTAATCGTATTTCAGCCAGAGCTGAGAAGTGGCCTGGCTCGTCTGGGAAGAAATCCTTTCCTTATTCCCCCGCAGGAAGGCGAAGTTATTGATGAGATAGTCAAATCAGCCAATTACCTTTCCAGAAATCGTATGGGGGCAATTATTGTGCTAAAAAGAGAAATGGGCATGAAGGATTACATGGAAGGTGGAGTACTAATAGATGCCCAGGTTTCCTCCGAACTAATCACCACTATCTTCACTCATTTAACCCCCTTGCATGATGGTGCAGTTATTATTGATAGGGATAGGATACTGGCAGCTAATTGTATTCTTCCTCTTCCGGAAGAACGGGAAAGTATGAGGGGAATGGGAACCCGTCACCGGGCTGCTTTCAACCTTGCCCGGGAGACGGATGCTGTGGTAGTGGTAATCTCAGAAGAAACGGGGAGAATTTCCCTGGCACATCAGGGGAAAATAGAAACCGGGATAGATGGGATAACCCTCAGAGAAAGGTTAAAAGAAATTCTTGGTGGTTCGCAAAAGAGCAGGTTTCGTATTGCAAAAGGCAAGAAATGAAAAAGATTTTCAGTAATTTCTGGCTAAAGTTATTCTCACTCTTATTAGCCAGTATCATGTGGTATTACGTGAATACACAGACCAGGTTTCTTCCGGCAGGATTGACAGAAAGAGAATTTCGGGATGTGCCGGTAAAAATCCTGCTCTCTTCAAAAGATATAGGAGAAGTAAAAATTTCTCCCGAAAAGGTAAACATTAAAGTAAAAGGGAAAAAGGCAGTAATTTCCAAGCTGGGCAAGGATGACATAATTCTCTTCGTTAACCTGGAAGGGTTGAAAGAAGGACGGTATCTATTACCCTTACACTGGGAACTCCCTGCAGAGGTAAAAATAATTTCTTTGCATCCCAGAGAAGTCAAGGTAGAGATAACTTTTAACTCGCTCCACTACAAGTGAAGGAAAAAGCTTCTCTATTCCTTCAGGAACTTGTCAAAGAAAGAAAAAGCCGGATTCCCGGCAAAGGAATGTTCCCCGGCAAATATTTCAATCCATAAGTTATCTGCTGCTACTGCTATTTCATAGGCTTTTCTTCCCGTGGTATGTGCCTTGCCTTTGTGCCTCCTTCTTGCCTTCCTTTTTCCGTCATCCTGGTCTCTTACTGTCATTCCTACCTCCTGCCCTCCCCGTCATTCCTGCGTAGGCCCCCCGATCCCGATCTAACATCGGGAGAGGACAGGCATGAATCCATATCATCTCCACATACACATAATATTTATTTCCCTGGATACCCGCTTTCGCGGGTATGACAGGGAGAGCTGGTTTTCCTGTATCCTGCATCCTGTATCT
>JAADFP010000153.1 GCA_013152825.1 Caldisericota bacterium
TTCTTGCCTTTGCTCCCAGTATGAGGTACTGAATAGCCCGGGGACTGGCTCCCCAGGTTACCCACTCGTTTACAAAGTCTGGTGCATCGGGGGAGCCAGGACGGGTAGCCCTTACCAGTTTTAAGGCGTAGTTCATCACAAAATCAGATACCGGTACTTCCCTGGTTAAATTTTGCAGCCTGATTATCGTTTCCTTTTCTATAACGGGACTGAGAGAAGGAACTTGTTGATAGGTGGTTAATTTCACTATTGTTCTCTCCTCCTCCAGCGAGGGGTAGTCTATACGTATGTTGAACATGAACCTGTCCAGTTGTGCTTCGGGAAGCGGGTAGGTACCTTCCATTTCTATGGGGTTCTGGGTAGCCAGGACAAAAAAGGGAAGATCAAGCGAATAGGTTTTGCCTCCCACGGTTACCCGGTATTCCTGCATGGATTCCAGAAGAGCAGCCTGGGTCTTGGGAGGAGTACGGTTTATCTCATCTGCCAGGACAATGTTGGCAAATATGGGGCCGGGTAGAAATTTGTAAGTTCTCTTTCCTGAAGCAGTATCTTCTTCTATAATATCGGTCCCCGTAATATCAGAGGGCATAAGGTCAGGGGTAAACTGGATACGGTTGAAGCTAAGGTTAAGTAATTGAGACAGGCTCTTGATAAGTAAAGTCTTTCCCAGGCCCGGCACTCCGGTAATCAGGGCATGTCCTCGGGAAAGCAGGGTAATAAGTACCTCTTCCACCACTTTTTCCTGGCCAATAAAGACTTTCCTGAGTTCCTGGTTAATTCTGCTTCTTATTCCTTCTACTTCGCACAGAATCTCTTCTTCCGAAATACTTATACTTTCCTTCATTGGGTTAAAAGATATACCAGAATATTACTGGCTAATTTATAACTGGATTCTCCCACTACACCCCGTGTGTAGGGAGGATATACTCCCTCCGCCCAGGCCCAGGCCAGGTCGTAGGGAGAGTAAATACCGATTTCTTTGCCTTTCACTCTTAAAGATTTTAACACTGGATTACCTTTATGAGAAGGGAATTCTTTTACCCAGGGTGAGTAATTTACTTCCTTCAGGGTATAATAAATCTGGTAGATAACATGGGAGGGTGGGATTCCTGTTATCTCTCCCTCCGGGAAGATTGAAGAGAAGTTTTTACGGAAAGATTCATCAAAGGTGCTTCTTCCCGAACGATTTTCTACAAAGAGCAATCCTCCCCTCTTTACATATTCTTTTAGGTTATTTATCTCTTCCCTGCTCAACATAAACTTGTCATGCCCGGTAAAGTAGAGAAGGGGGTACTGGAATATCTCTTTGCTGGCCAGGGAGACTACCGCAGGCTCCAGATCAGGTAAAGAAGTAGTATTCTCCCGAAACTTCAGGAGCAGGCGGGAGAGCCGGTTTAACGAGGAGTCCCAGTAGCCAGAATGAATTACCTGAGCAATAGAAAATTCTTTTGCCGAAGAGGAAGGAAGAGTATAAGTTTTTTCCCAGGATAGATATCTTCCTACCGGATAGAATTGTAAGGCATAGGCAACTATATTAGTGCCTATTTTCCTGGCATCATTTACCGAGTAGCGGTTTCCGTAGGGAAAAGTTCTTCCTGTCCAGCCGGACCCCAGGTCGTAAGTAGAGAGAAATACTGCTGTTCTTGAACCTATATCCAGCCCGTAAATCAATGGAGGAGCCTTTTTAATAGTTGGCTGAGGATAACTTCCCTGCCAGGAGGGATTGTAAATCCTGGGATCAGAGGGTGCTAACTGATAGGTTACACTTTTAATACGATAGAAAGAGTAATACAGGGGGTGGTCAAGGGGAAGTGGACGAATAGGAAATTCCGGGAGTATTTCCTGCAAAAGATTGAGAAAGGATTCCTTTATTTCGTAATGTCCCGAGTTGCAGTCAAGTATGAGCGTACCACCTGAAAGCAGGTATTCTCTTAGTTTATCCTTTGTCTCTTTTTTTAGATTGAAAGAGACTAACCCGGTCATATAGAGGATGGGATAGCGCGCCGGGTCGTAATCTACCTTGCGTATGTCCATTTCTACTGCACCGTAATTCATGTTGAGTGCTTTGTCGGCTATAAGGGAAAGATAATGGGCGTTTTTCCCAAAGCCTATCCACTGCCTCCCTATACCGTACTTCAGCTTTACCACTAAGGGTGGCGGTGTAGGAGGGCGCTTCTTTTCGGTTCTTCGCATGGGCACCACTGGCAGGGGTAGGGGAGGGAATGATTCGCCGCCTGCTACCCGATGCCTTCTGGCTGGAGGAGGGGCCTGCCCGGTGACGTAGTTGTACTTTGGCTCAATGCCAATGCCACCGGAAAGTAATCCGGCAAAAAGCAAGAAGAAAATCAATAAAAAGTTAGTTTTCAACCCTTTCCCCTCTTTCTATTCTACCGCAGCTCCCCCTTCGAGTCCACCGTGGGTAAGCCCGCTAGTAGTATTAGTTCCCAGGTATCCGGGTTACTTGGTATCCCGGTAGGTTTTACAAAGGGAGAGGGATGGGTGGAGCTGACAACTCATAACTGGTAACTAATAACTCTCCTCACTATTTACCATTCACTAACTTACTTACTTTTTCCTGCAGAGGGCTTTTCCCGTATTCTTTTAGTAATCTCCATTCTCTTTTTGCTTTATTATAGTCTCTAGCCAGCCAGTAAACCCATCCCCGGTAATAGGGGATAAACTTTAGCCTGGAAATAGGGTATTCCTCTCCCCACTCTCTCAAGGTAGATTTGAGCTTTTCTTTATCTTTTAGCTTTAAGTAGTACTCGGCTCTTTGCAGGTAGTACCCCTCTGGATGGCTGGGTTTTTCTTTAGTTGCCTTTTTATAAATACTTTCCGCCTTTTCAAATTCTCCCTGGTAGAAATAAATATCGCCCAGGCCAAGAGCTGCCTTTCTTTTAACTTCTCCTGAATATGCTTTCTCTATCCCGGTAAAAACTTCTTTTGCTTTTTCAAATTCTTCCTTTCCCAGGTAAATTGCCCCTATTTTCAATAGGGCCTCGTATTTCTCTTTGCCGGTGGCTTCCCTGGCTAAATCCTGGAAGGTAAGGAGCGCTTTTGTCTTATCTCCCTGCTTCTGGTAGAAGTTTCCCAGGGTGAGGAGGTATTCCCAGCGTTTACTTCCCTTGCTCTTCTTTGCCAGGA
>JAADFP010000154.1 GCA_013152825.1 Caldisericota bacterium
GTAATTACATAATACGTATCAATAACAAATTTCTTTTTCTCCCAGATCATTTTCTGGAAGTTTTCAATTTGTGCCAGAAACTCAATGATCTTTAAAGCAATGTTTCTAAATACTCTAACTCCAATCAAATAAAACCTTAATTTATCAAAATATCCACTTTCCTCTAAAACTTTTAAATTCTCCAAATTCAAAAACTCGTTTTTAATATAGAAATCAAGTTCTCTTTCTAAAAATCCTTTCAAATCTTTATGAATGAAGTAATCCATTGTATTTCTTCTTGTGTATTTGTAAAGGTGCTTGCCTACATAATACTTCCTGTAATTTTCTTTTTCCTTATCTATAATCTCAAATAACCTTGGATATTTTTCTTTAAGATATTCTTCTAAAATCTTCACTATTTCCTCATTTATCTTATCCTGAGATGCCGATCGTCCGTGCTTATATTTTTCTTCCTCCTCTTCTGTTAAACTTCTGTATTCAAAGTAGATATTTAACTCCTTTTTATTCTTATCAAAATCAAAAATCTTCTCATTCAAAACAAAAAACTTATTCTGAGATGATTTAATATTTCCTTTCTCTTCCTCTGCTTCCACAACTCTAAAATTAACAGTCAATCCCTTAATTTTGAAAGTATATCTCCTGAAATATTCGGTGGTTTTAATGTAATACTGGTCTTTATTTACCCAGTAAAACAAAACTTCTTCTCCATTATAAGGAACAACGTACTTTTCATTTTTTCCATACCTTCTTTTGCTTATAAAATCTCCGTTATCATAATATCTTGAGAAGAAATTAATCATGTGATTGTAAATCTCTCTTTCCACATCTTCTGAAATTTTTATCTCCTCTAACTGCTTCTTTTTCTCATAATATTCCCTTCCTAAAGGTGTATTTTTAAATTCTTCTTTTAATTCTCCATTATCAAAAGCACCCTCTCCAAGAGTTTCTTTTATCTTTTGTTTTACTTTTTCAAACTCCTCTTTTATTTTCTTTATTTCCTCTTCTCCAACCAATTCCAATTGTTCACTGATTTCACCGATTAATCCTTTTTCAATAAACTCCTCAATCTCCTTTCGTTTGTAATTCATTATTCTGTAAATTCCAAAATTCAAATCCTCGTTTTCAAACTGAAAAATTTCCTTGAGTTTTGCCTTCAGTTTTTCTTTTAATTCGTTTCTGTTATTTACCATATCTCTCATCTCCTTACTTTCATATTTTTAGATATTCCTAAGGCTGCGTGCGGAATTTCTGCTAAATTAACATACCCAAACTCCGCATTTTGCTCCAATATAAAATGACATACGAACCTGCTCATTCTTCCCACTGCTCGCCATCAAATCAAGTATACTTCTAATCCCTTTCAAATTTTTCATGGTAACATGAGCATATATTTCTGTCATAATTTTAGCTTTTGAGCTCTGCAAGCTCCTGAATATGTACATTAAATCCGCACCGCTTTCAGGTGGGTTGCAAATAAACAGCGAAGCTCGTTAACAGCAGCATTTTATCCACCCACCCTTACCACCACTCCTGCAGCGCAAGCTTTATGCACCTCTCCACACCATGAAGAGAGGAGCATGCGGGATGTGGTGGAGGTCTCCGGGGTATCAAAGCGGAAAGCGGCTTGGTGGCAGGGATGTGCTCAGGGAGGTCTCCTTCAGCGTTCATGCCGGCGAGGTCTTCGGGATTCTCGGACCCAACGGCGCGGGAAAGACCACCCTGATACGCATAATCATCAACCTCTTAAAGCCGGACTCAGGAACCGTCAGGCTCTTCGGCACGGAGAGGCTTGAGGATGTGCTCTCCAGGGTCGGGTACCTGCCTGAGGAGAGGGGAATCTACACGAAGGCACGGGTGCTTGACACCCTGAGGTACTTTGCTAGGCTCAGGGGAATGGGAAGAAAGCAGGCTGAGCAAAGTGCGATGAGGTGGCTTGAGCGGATGGGCATGGCTGAGCATGCCCGCAGGAAGGCTGGCGAGCTCTCCAAGGGAATGCAGCAGAAGGTGCAGATAGCGTGTGCGCTGCTCCACGAGCCAGAGGTGGTGGTGCTGGACGAGCCCTTCTCTGGGCTTGACCCGCTGAACACCCTGCTCGTTGAGGAGCTCATCCAGGAGCTCAGGGGGGAGGGCAGGACGGTGCTGCTCTCGACCCACATGATAGAGCGCGCCGAGGTGCTGTGCGACAGGGTGCTGGTGGTTAGCGAGGGTGCTCCCGTGCTCTACGGCTCGCCCTGGGATATCAGGCGCAGGTACTCCGGGAGGTACGTGGTGGTTGAGGTGGAGGGGGAGCTTCCGGAGCTCAGGGGAGTGAGGGTAGCAGAGAGACGCGGGAGTAGTCATGTGCTGGTGCTGGAGGATGCTGCGGAGCGGGAGGTGCTGGAGCAGCTTCTTGAGTCAGGGGTGCGCATAAGACGGTTTGATGCTGCCGGCTTATCCCTGCGTGAGGTCTTCGTGAGGGTTGCAGGTGAGGGCGCTCGTGGTTGCTGAGTGGGAGTTCACAAACACCGTCAGGAGAAAGGAGTTCATACTCAGCACGCTGCTTGTTCCGCTATTTGCCCTTGCCGTCTTCTCCCTGCCAGTGTGGATAGTTGGCAAAGCCGCACCCAGCCATGTTGCCGCCGGCTACGTGGACCACACTGGCAGGTTTGAGCTTCCGGAGAGCCTGAAAGAGGAGCCTGCCCCTGGACGGAAGGTCACCTACAGCTTCATCAGGTACCCCTCCGAGGAGGCTGCCAGGCACGAGCTTCTTGAGGGCAGGCTGAACATGTACCTGGTTATACCTGAGGACTACCTCAGGACGGGGGAGCTCAGGTTCTACGTGAGGAGCGGAGCGCAGGCTCCCGGAGGTGCGGTGCAGAGGGTGCTGGTGAGGCAGCTCTTAGAGGGCAGGGTGGACGACGCAACCCTTGAGAGGGTGAGCAGACCAGCTGTGGTGAAGGTCTACAGGGTGAGGCAGGGTGGCGAGGTTGAGGCTATGGACCTCATGAGCACCCTCTCACCCCTCTTCCTGGGTGTTATCCTGATGATGGGGCTGGTGATATCCTCTGGTCTGCTGATGCACAGCATGACCGAGGAGAAGAGTTCCAGGGTGGTGGAGGTGCTCCTTCACTCTGTGCCCGCTGAAACCCTGCTCGCCGGCAAGGTGCTCGGTCTCGGTGCCGCCGGCTTCCTGCAGCTCTCCGCCTGGCTGATGCTCCTCTTCCCCTTAGTCGCCACCGCCACGGTAACGGCGGAGCCTGTCACCCTTCTGCTCGCCCCGGTTTACTTCATCCTGGGCTTCCTGCTCTACGCCACAATAATCGCTGGCATAGGGGCGGTGAGCACCTCACCCAGAGAGGCGCAGCAGTTCACGGGCATACTGGTGGTGTTCCTGAGCCTGCCCCTGCTCTTTGGACCCTTCATCCTTTCATCCCCTGATGCAGGAATCTCAAGGGCGCTCTCCCTCTTTCCCCTGACCTCTCCGGTTGCGATTCTCTACAGAAGTACCATCACCGACGTGTCTGCCGTGGACTACCTGCTGAGCATGCTGCTCCTCCTTGCGTCTTCGGTGGCGATGCTTAAGCTCTCTGGCAGGTTGCTCAGAACCAGCATGCTAATGCGAGGAAAGAGCCTGACCGAGGTTCTTCACGCCCTGTGGCAGAGGCGCTGAGTTTGTGCAACGGGGTGGAGTAGCTCCGAAAGATTTATATTAATGATAAATCATGATAAATCCTGACGGTGGTTCTGATGATGCTTCCACAGGCGTTGCTCAGGTGCAGTGTTGAGCCTCTCA
>JAADFP010000155.1 GCA_013152825.1 Caldisericota bacterium
AGCAATACACTTTTCAATCAAAAAACAGGTTTGGCAATAGTATGTCCTATCACTCGTACCGACAGAAAATATCCATTCCATGTAAAAATCTGTGGGACTTCAATTCTTGACGGTTTTGTTATGGTGGAACAAGTAAAATCCGTTGATTATAATTCACGAAAAGCTAAATTTATTGAAAAAGCATCGACAAGACTGTTAAATGAAGTACTTGCCATACTTGATGCTTGTATTTATTAACGCTCCAAAACTTGTCTATCAAATCGCTGCACCTGCCTGTAATTCCTCCTGTCCCGGGGAATATTGGGCTCTCGGAACTCGCAACTCCCCCATTGTTCACTGCTTATAAGGGACATATGATATAATCTGGGCAAGGGGAAGAAATTGGAAAGTTCTCGTTGGATAGCAGATCTGCATATTCATTCACTTTTCTCTCGTGCCACCAGTAAAGAGATGAATCTGGATGGTATTTCCCGCTGGGCACGCTGGAAGGGTATCCAGCTGGTAGGGACAGGAGATTTCACCCACCCGGAGTGGTTGAATTACTTAAAACAGAATCTGAAACAGGAAAAGGAGGGAATCTTTTCCTACGGGGGTACTTACTTTGTCCTTTCTGCTGAAGTTTCCAATATTTTCCCTACTGCCCGGGGGACCAAGAAAATCCACAACGTGATTCTTTCTCCCCGCTTCGAAGAAGTGGAAAGGCTCAACCGGGAATTTACCCGTTTTGGCAAGCTGGCCTCTGACGGCAGGCCTATACTTTCTCTGGAAGTGAAAAGGATGATGGAACTTATCAAAAGGTTCGCTCCAGGCTCTGTGGTTATCCCTGCTCACATATGGACACCGCATTTCTCCCTTTTTGGTTCAGAGTCGGGATTTAACAGTATAGAAGACTGCTTCGGAGAATTTAGCGAAGATATCCTGGCCCTGGAAACAGGATTATCCAGCGATCCTTCCATGAACTGGAGGTGGAGTGCACTGGATAGGTTTGCCCTGGTTTCCAACTCCGATGCACATTCCCCTTCCCGCCTGGGCCGGGAGGCGAATGTATTTGATGTCCCGTTAACTTTTTCTTCCATAGTGGAAGCCTTGAAGAGTAAGAAAGGTTTGCTCTTTACCATAGAATTCTTTCCCCAGGAGGGTAAGTATCACTACGACGGTCATAGAAAATGCGGAGTGTCTTTTTCCCCGCAGGAATCCATGCTGCAAAATAACCTATGTCCGCTCTGTGGCAGGTTGCTTACCATTGGAGTGATGCACAGGGTGGAAGAACTATCTGATAGGGAAGAGGGAGCTACTCCCTCGCAGGCTATTCCCTACAGGCATCTTATCCCTCTGGAAGAGATTATCTCGCAGGTGCTAAGAGTAGGCAGAGAATCCCAGCAGGTGAAGAGGGAATATTTCCGCATAATAGAAAAATGGGGCGGAGAGCTGAATATATTGCTTGAGCTGGAGGAAGAAATTATACGGGAGGAGTTTCCTTCTTCCATAGGGGAGGCTATCCTGCGGGTGAGAAAGGGAGAAGTGGAAATAAAGCCGGGCTACGACGGTGTATACGGAGAGATTAGGATAAAAATAGATAAAGAAAAGAAGAATCAGCTCAGTCTTTTTTAACCTGGACTAAACAATCTCCTGTCTATCCAGATTACTCCTTAGATTAGAATTGCAGAAGTTTTGCTGGTTAAGTAGAATAAGAAGATGAAGGTTTCAATAATTATTCCCACCAAGAACGAAGAATCTACCATTGCTGAGGTGATAAAAGAGGCTAAGAAGTATGCCTGGGAGATCCTGGTGGTGGATGGGTATTCCACGGATAGAACCCGGGAGATTGCTAAAGAAGCAGGAGCGAGGGTTATCCTGGACGAAGGAGGAGGGAAGGGCAAGGCCATAAGAAAGGCAGTAAGAGAGGCAAGAGGAGAAGTGCTTCTCTTTATGGATGCAGATGGCTCTCATGAACCTCGCGATATTCCCTTCCTGCTTAAACCAATAGAAGAGGGTAAAGCAGAGCAGGTTACTGCCTCGCGGATACTGGGAGGAAGTGATGAACTGTCGGGAAGCCTGGAAAAAAGCCTGCGCTTGCTGGGAACGCTGTTAATCAACTTTTTGATAAGTCTACGCTTTGGCGTGCGTGCGCATTACTGATAGTCAGAATGGTTTCCGGGCTATTAAAAAAGAAGTAATACAGAAACTGAATTTAAAAGAGGATATTACCACCATTGAGCAGGAAATGGTGATAAAAGTTTTGAAAAAAGGATACAGGATAAGGGAAGTTCCCTCGCACGAATATGCCCGCAAGTCGGGAAAGTCTAAAATATCTCTCTGGAGAGATTCCTGGCGGTACGTATTTTCCCTATTCAGGTATCTTTACTTTCCTTCCTGAAGCAGTTTCAGGAGGGCTCTTCCAAACTCTTCCGAGGCAGAGGGGCCATTGGCAGTAATAATTTTTCCATCAATTACTACGTTTTTATCCACAAATTTTGCCCCGTAATGCTTGAGTGCTTTTCTCAGGTCAATACTGGATGACCACCATACAGTAGCTCGGCGATTCTTTAGAATGCCTGCTTTAGCCAGAGTTACCGGGGCAATACATATTGCACCGATCACTTTCCCCTTTTGCAGAGCCTGACGGAGTAATTTGTGTACCAGGGAGTTGTTCCAGTATTCTTTAGCCCCGGCACCTCCGATTAAAACTATTGCCCGGTAATCTTCTACCTGGATACGGGAAACGGGGATATCCGGCTTGATTTTTGTTCCCAGCATTCCCCGGGCAATACTTGGGGAAGAAGAAGAGGCTATGACTACCTTGAATTCACCCTCTTCCAGCATTTTCCTGGTAATAAGTAGCTCTTCATCCCGAAAATTCTGGGCAGCAATCAGGAAAAGCACCCGGTTGTTCTGAGCCGGAGAAACTGCTGGAATGCTAAATAATAAAAAAAGAAGAATAAGCCACCGCATCCATTTATCCCCTGCTTTCTATAAAGGCGATAATTTCTTCCCTGCTTTTTATCCCGGAGCTTGCTCCTATTCCCTGCACGCAGAAAGCACCTACTGCATTATTGGCAAAACGGGAGGTGAATGCCAGGTCCCATCCTTCGATTACCCCGGTCAGAAACCCTCCCACGAAAGCGTCCCCTGCCCCGGTAGTATCCACAGCCTCCACTTTATGGGTGGGAGTTTTTATTTCGTTTTTCCCGTCTGTTACGTAGCATCCTTCCTCTCCCATTTTAATACCTACTATCCCAACTCCCTTTTTCAGAAAGAATTCTGCTATGGCCTCTGGCGTCTCTCTTTTACTTAACATCCTGGCTTCTTCAAGGGAAGGCAGGAAATAATCTACGTAGGGAAGAGCTTCTTCTATAAGGGGTAGCCATCTACCTGACCGATCCCAGACCGTATCCAGGGAGGTAACTTTTTTCATTTCTTTGGTTTTTTTTAGAAGTTCGGCCAGGGGTTGCCCATCCAGGGCAGGCATTACCATTGCTCCAGCCACATGCAGGATACGTGCTTCTGCCATGATTTCCCAGTCAACATCTTTAAGCCCGAACTTTCCGTTGGCTCCTATATAGTGGAGAAATCTTCTTTCTCCGTCCGGGTCAACCATTACCATGGTAGAAGAAGTATAAATGCCTTCTTCTATTTTAACTCCCCTGATATCTAACCCTTCTTTCTCCATGCTCTTGAGGAGAAAATCTCCGAAGCCGTCTTTTCCTACCTTGCCCATGATACCGGTGCTTACTCCCAGACGGCGCAGTGCAATACCGGTATTTAGTGCACAACCTCCGGTGTGAAGCTGCATGTCATCTACCAGTGCCAGCCTGCCCTTTCCCGGCAATTCTACGAGGGGGCGGGCTATTACATCTGCTACCAGTATACCCAAACATAAAACATCCATAGTCTTTTCCTTTTAATTAAACCTTTACTTTCGTCCCTTTTTCCAGGGATTCTTTTTCTTTGCTGACCAGGTAGAGAGAATCCCGGGCGTCCTGGGGAGTAATTATTTCCGGGAAACAGTTTTCCTCAATACATTTGATAAAGTATTCTATCTCATTGTAATACCCTCCCAGGTCTTCTATGTTGCCTCCTGCTCCCACGCTTACCTCTACCTTCTTAATCTCTGGTGCTTTTACCTCTTCTCCTTTGTAAAGAAGCAGGGATTGGGGATAATGGGGGTTGAATGCCAGGATGCCCTCCTCCATTTTAACCAGGTAGGAATGAGTGAAAGGGAAGGAAGGTGGGTAATCCCATCCTCCTTCCAGGTGGGCTACTGTCCCTCCAGAGTAGGAGAAGAGAGAGAATACGTGAGACCATCCTGCCTGATTCCTGAATCCCTGAGAATAGATATACTCGGGCTTTCCCAGAA
>JAADFP010000156.1 GCA_013152825.1 Caldisericota bacterium
TAATCCGAGGCAATCGCATCAACATTTAAGTCTATCATTTTACTGATATCTTCCTCTTCGTTAACCGTCCAGGCCAATAATTTTATCCCTTCTTTTTTTGCTTTATCCACCACCTTCTGGTTAATAAGAGTGTACTTCAAACCTAAAAATGCGGCAGAGATTTCCCGGGCAATGTAGAAGGAGAGCAAAGGGTCGCGATAGGATAGTAAAGCCCGGCCAATTTCAGCGGGGACATCTTTAAGCACCCGGGCATCAAAACTCGCCAGTAAGACATCCCCTTCTAAACTTCCCTCCTTTACCTTTTTTACTATTACATCCCTGGCCTCGGGTTGTTTTATCTCTACAATCAAGCCAGCCTTTCCCCTCACCAATTCCATCACTTCTTCTAGCACAGGGATTTTTTCCCCTTTCCCAGTATCAAGCTTTTTAAGTTCATCCAGGGTGTAATCTTCTACCTTCCCTTTCCCGGAAGTGGTTCTATCCAGGGTAGCATCATGAATAACCACCGGATAGCCATCCAGAGAAAGATGCACATCGCATTCTACATAGTCCACTCCTATCTCTAATGCTTTCTGAAATCCCTTTATAGTATTCTCTGGTTCTAATCCTGCGGCTCCTCGATGGCCTACTATATAAGTCATAGAATAAACCTCACTTTTTGAAACAAGTATACCATCTGACTGGGAAAAAACAGAAAACCTCTGTAAATGTGCAGAATTATAAAGCTATCTTTGAATTATTTCTGACGGGATTCTCGACGCCATTCCAGATACTGAAACTTTGCAAACTCCAGCACTTTCTCCAGGTAGGGCTCGGGAAGTCTCCGGACGTATCTGGTAAGCTCTTCTCCCAGGGGGTTCTGTATCTGGTATTTCCCCTTTTTGTCCGAAACCACCAGGCTCTGCATATTCAGGCCATAATACTCGGCGAGTTTCTTCAAGGTCTTGAAAGAAGGAACCTTAACCCCGTTCTCAATCTGGTTTAAATAAGCGGGAGAAATACCAATTTCCCTGGCAAGCTCTCGTAACGTGAGTCCCTTTTTAAGTCTGAAATCTTTCAATACTGTATGATGTAGCATGAGAGAATTATATGTTAAGGAGAAAGAGTTTGCAACTTTTCGGCTTTTTTTGTTTTTTTATGGCGAAATTCTCTATTTTTTAACCTTTTTGAATCACAGGAAAACCTGATATAATCAGCTTCACATTAAGAATTATTTATGATAAAATCAAAATTTAGGAGCGGATAATTTGATTATTCAATGTGCCTGGTGTAAAGAAATTGTAGGGGAGAAAGAACCCCTTCAGGATAAGAGGGTAACCTCTACCATATGCCCTGAATGTTTCAAGAAATTAAAAAAGGAAATAGAGGAGAGAAAAAGAAAAGAGAAAAAGACACCTCCCGGGAAAACTCAAATCGCAGGCCCAAAATCTTCGCAGGGTAAAGGTTAACCAAATTATATATAAGCAAGCTGTTTTGAGGAAAATGCTCCTGGTATCCTTTATATTCCTTCTTCAATTATTGTCTCTTTACTCGTTTCTCCTGCCAACTTAATTTCTTCTGTAACCCTTTTTTGTTTCCATGTCCCCTGTCCGAACCAGGCCATTGCCACGACCGCACGACCGCAGCAATAATATTAGCTACAGGAAAAGCCGCCCAGAGGCCCCTCTCCGCGAGTGGAGTATGATATGATAAAACATAAGCCAGGGGAAATCGTAAAACCCATAATGAGATAATAGATAACACCATTGAAATCATAGTGTTCCCTGAGCCCCTAAAAGCACCATTTAAAGCCATCTGGATACCAATAAATCCAAATGTCAGGGCCATTATTCTAATAAATAAAGCACTCGCCCGGATAGTTTCTAATTCACCGGGGATAAAAATTGCGGAAATCTGCCGGGCAAAAACGAATATTACCACCCCCACCCCAGTTAAAACCCCAAAACCTGTCAGAGCACTTAACTTTACTATTTTCTCCGCCCTTTTTATCTTCCCAGCCCCAATGTTTTGAGCCACTAAAGTAGAAGTGGCCATAGATAACCCTAAAGCAGGAATTATAATGAAGCTCAATATCCTGCTCCCGATTCCATATGCCGCCAGAGTAAGAGTGCCAAAAGTTGCCACTAAGGCTACCATCACCGTAATACCAAGTGCCCTTGTAGATTGTTCTATGGAAGCAGGGAATCCGAGCCGAAACATTTTTTTGATTAAAGAGAAATCTGG
Organism: Caldisericota bacterium; assembly: GCA_013152825.1. GTDB lineage: Bacteria > CAIJMQ01 > CAIJMQ01 > JAADFP01 > JAADFP01 > JAADFP01. Next base: position 2,224 of record JAADFP010000156.1, read on the forward strand.
CTTCAAATCCTTTAGACGAAGTTGAATTTGATGCCTTCCTTTTAGTAACAAGATTATACCGATAAAAGCTGCCAGCCCCTGTGTACTGATGGTAGCCATAGCTGCTCCCGCTACACCAAAAGCAGGCACCATACCGTAGCCGAATATGAACAAAGGATCAAGAAGAAGATTCAGCAGCACTGTCCCAAGCACAATATACATGGGAGTTTTAACATCTCCCACCCCCCGCATTAGTGACTGAAAAACCATATACGTAAACATAAAAATTATTCCCAGGAAAGAGATCTTCATATAAGAAACTGCACTGGAAAAGACGTTTTTATCTACCTTCATCAAGCCTACAAAGAAAGAAGACAAAAGATAACCAACGCCGGCAAGAACCACAGAAGTGATAGCCACCATAAACAATGTTTGGGCAGTGATATAATTTACCGCTTCTTTATTGTTTTTCCCTTTATACTGAGCCACTAAGATAGTCCCTGCTATGGCTAAACCACCGCCTAAAGAGATAATAAAAAATATAATTGGGAAACTGATAGAAACCGCAGCAACTGCAACAGTTCCCAACCTGCCTACCCAGAAGGTATCAGTCAGTTGATAAGCAGTCTGCAAGATATTCGCAAATATAATAGGGATAGATAACGTTACCAATGATTTCAGAATCGGCCCTTCAGTCAGATTATTTATCTTTCTCATACTATCCAAGTGGAGCCCCTTACAATGCCAGTTAGGACGCGAATTGTAGATCGTTATTCGTCTACCGTTCCTCCACCTCTTTTCCTCTCCGTCATTCCTGCCTATCCCGGTTTATATAGGGGCACAAGGAATCCATATCATGAATATATATCATAATAATATTGCTTTTCCATGTTTTATTTCCCTGGATTTTAGCAAATGGAAACAATACTTACCAATTATTTCTTTCTGTCCCAAAAATCGCATTAGAAAGCCTTAAACTTTTCTGAAGTCCCTGGTAAATTTAAGCGGGGAAAATAAAAAACCTTCACCCAGGAGGTGAAGGCAAAAAGAAAAACATTCTCTGTAAAAAAGAGATGAGAAATGATTCAGCAAAATCTAAACCCTCTTTGAAAGAAGATATATGCACTCCGGGTAGGAACTATTCTGTCTGCCGGAGAAGATTTTTGAGTATTTCTATGCTTTCCTTGAACTTTGCAGGGTTCTTTCCTCCTGCTTCCGCCATGTCTGGTCTGCCGCCACCACCACCACCCAGCACCTTGACTGTCTCACGCAGTAAATTACCAGCATGCAGGCCTTTTTCTACCAGGTCCCTGGTTATACCCATAGTTAGGCGTATTCCATCTTTTCCCGGCACCGCCACCAGGAAAACGCCCTCTTCCTTGACTTTGTTTTTCAGGTAATCGATAGCTTCCCTCATTATATCCTTGCTTCCCGAGG
>JAADFP010000157.1 GCA_013152825.1 Caldisericota bacterium
CTTATGGATAATCGATGCGAAAATAACTGCCTTTACTGCATGAACCGGAAAGATTCTCCCCTACCCCGCACTTACTTCCACCCGGAAGAATTATCCAGAATTTTTATGGATCTTTATCACAGAGGAGTTGTACAGGGAATTTTCCTGAGCTCTGCTACCGGGCCGGATCCACTATTTACTATGAAAAACATGTTAAAAACATGCCAAATTCTGCGGGAAAGATATAAATTTACCGGGTATCTTCATCTGAAGATTCTTCCTTTTGCTCCTTTCTCCTACATAGAAGAGGCAATAAGCTTAGCAAATAGAGTATCTATAAACCTTGAATCTCCTAATGGGAACTGTCTTTCTGCCATTGCTCCTGATAAAAACTGGAGTAATCTATGGGGTATTATCAAAGCAATGAAGGAGATAGCAGAGAGAAAAGCATCGTCCCGGGTGGGTATAACCACGCAGTTTATAGTAGGACCGGGGGGAGAGAAAGATAAAGATTTAGTTAGTCTTGCCTATAACCTGTATAGGCATTACAGGTTAAAAAGAGTTTACTATAGTGCTTTTACTCCTTTACCTTCTACTCCCCTGAGCAAGTATCCTTCTACTTCTCCTTTGAGAGAGTATCGCCTGTATCAGGTAGATGCTCTTATTCGTTATTATGGTTTCTCTTCTGAAGAAATAGTATTTGAAGAAGGCAATCTTAACCTGACCACCGATCCTAAACTGCTCTGGGCACTAAGGCATCCCGAATTCTTTCCCGTAGAAATAAACCGGGCTCCTTTTTCCACCCTCATCAGAGTACCCGGGATTGGTCCCGCAGGAGCGAAAAAAATTATTGAAAGAAGGATAAAAGAGAAGATAAGAAAAGAAGAAGATTTAAAAGGTTTACGCATACGGACAGGAATAGCCCTTCCTTTCATTCTTTTAGATGGGAGAATATACAGGAGGTAGATATGATAGAAAAAATTTCCCTGAAAACTATACGCAGGCAGGAGTTTGTAGATTTAACGCCTAAAATACAGGAAGTAATTCATCGGACCTCTTTCAAAACAGGAATAATACATGTTTACGTCCCACACACTACTGCTGCTGTTACCATTAACGAGAACTACGATCCCAGTGTAGTCCAGGACATATTAAATACCCTGGAGAAACTAATTCCTGAAAGGGGTAGATATTCACACCTGGAAGGAAATGCTCATGCGCATATCAAGGCAAGTATAATTGGCTCTTCTCGTTTTATTCCCATAGAAGACGGCAGATTACAACTTGGCACCTGGCAGGGCGTTTTCTTCTGCGAGTTTGACGGCCCTCGCTCGAGAGAGGTGTGGATATCTTTTTTACCTGCTTCTGCAAATACCCCAGGCAACCCCAAAAAACTCATTAGGAGTCAATAGATAGGATTAAATAGAGGAAAAGAGCAAGAGGCAAAAAGCAAGGAAGATAATCTCTTAAAATTCCTGCCTGTCCTCCCGAATGTGTCGGGAGGGAGGAAAGCAGGAATCTGGTATCGGGCATCCTGTATCCTGCATCTAGAGACACCCCCCAAATTTGCCCGTAGAGGGACTTTTTCTGAAAATAGGCATAAGAACACCCACCACCTCAAAAATCTTCTAACAATAGCTCTGAGAGGGCAGTTTTTCCAAGGTGGACAGGGGAGAAAGGAATTCTCTCCCCTACTCTTTTTTAGATTCTAAATTTGCGAAAAATGACTTATTTTGGTCTTTCTTCGATTCTATATACTTCTCTTCGATGTTTAGGGCATAACACCCTCATTTGATCGAATCTCCACCTCAGTTCGCCTCGTGGTGTTTTTTCTTTGATTGCTTCTATATCCAGATGAGTAGAAGTAATAACTCCGGGGTTAGTATAAGCAAGTGGCCCAAGCTTTTCACCCAGCCATTTGAGATGATCCCAGGCAGTAACTACTTCTCCGCATATTTCACATAAAGCTAATTCTTTCTCTACTCTGGTAAAAACACTTTCTTTGTCAAAAGTTGATAAATCAAACTCCTGCGACAAGCGGACTCCTTTGCCGGTTATACAACACTCTTCACAAAAAGCGCAAAACTCACAGTTTTTATAGTAAAGAGTGAGAATCCTTTTTCCTGTGCCTTTTTCTTTATCAACTATATCTTTTATCTCTATGGTCCCGGTAGGACAAACCATTGCACAGGCACCGCATCCTACGCAATCCTCTTCAAAATACTTTGCCGCTCCCCGAAAACCAGGAAATGGTTTGTGCGAGACGTAAGGGAAAGGCACTGTGTAAGGACCTTTCAATAAAGCAGTAACTGCCTCTTTAATTTCCCTTATTTTTGGCTTTTTCATTTTTTCTCCTCTTCGTATTTGTCACACACACTTTTCTCCCAGAGTTTCACGCCTGATTTGTGGGCACCCCGAGCCAGGGCATGGGCAGCAGTAGGGGCCGTTATAAGAATAAATACCAGGGTTAACAATGCCTTTATTCCTACCCCATTCCATCCTGAATAAACCAGCACACCTGCCATGATAAAAATAGTGCCCAGGGTTACGCACTTGGTAGAAGCCTGTAGCCGGTTATAAAGATCAGGTAAACGGATAAGACCAATGCAGCCAAGAAGATTAAAAGCAACGCCGATTCCCATTAGTATAAAAGCAATCATTTCCCTCATAATCTATCCCCTAATTTCAAAATTCCAATTTCCAATTTATTCATCAAAACCTTTCCCTTCCAGGTATTTGGCCAGAGCTAAAGTGCCTATAAAACTAAGAAGCGCCCAGGAAATAGCCACATTCATGTAAAAATCTCTACCAGTGAGTACGGAAAGAAAACCACAGAACCCTACTACCAGTATTCCCAGTATATCTATGGCTACGGTTCTATCTGGCGCCGTAGGGCCTCTGCCAATACGATAGAGACACAGAAAACAAGCTAAGAGTAGAATGTAAATATAAACGAATATCGTCATTATCATCTCTTCTCCTTAGTCAAAAATTTTCATTAAATACCTTTCAAATCTTTCTACAATTATTTTGGTAGCTTCTTCTACATCCTCGCTTCTCACATATATCCAATGCACAAATATTGTGTCTCCCTCCATATCTACGCTCAATGTTCCCGGAGTAAGAGTAATTGAATTAGCCAGTGCCACTCTACCGGTATCACTCTTAATTTTTGTCTTCACTTTTACAATACCGGGACGAATAGGCAGACGTGGATGAAGAACCCGGTAAGCTACGTCCAGATTAGCCAGAATAACGTACCAGAAGAATACGGGAAGGTAAATAAGAAAGTTAAATATCCTCACGGGACTGTAAAATTTGTAAACTCTCTCCGGAATAAGATCACCCAGGTAAATCCCGATGAAAAGGGAAACAAGAAAACCAATAAAGAGGTTCTGTTTGAAGGCAACTGTATCGTAGGGACGATTATACACCAGAAGTAACCAGATGATAAAAAGTGCTAAGAATAAAGTAAACCGTTTCAATTTAACCTCCCATAACCATACTTATATATTTTGTCCCGTTTATCAAACTTCTAACTGCCGGGTCCAATACGATACTCCTCAAATGGGGTATCAGGATTACTCCCAGGAAAACAGTTATCAAAGAAAGAATCAACATAGAGGCGGTCATAAATACTGGACTCTCTTTAATTCTCTGGAGATTTTTCTTTAAAGGCCCGAAGAAGACATAGCGGTTCATCCTAAGATAGTACCCCAAGGTAAGCACACTTACCAATATGGTAAATATTGCCCAACCCAGCCTTCCTGCATCAAGAAGAGCAAGAATAATGAATAATTTTGACCAGAATCCTGCCAGAGGAGGAATACCTGCCAGAGAGAGAAAGCCTATATTCCCTGAAATGCCAGTGATAGGCATTTTTTCCATTAATCCTCCCATTTTTTTAATATTCCTGGTTTCTAACCGGTATTCTAAAGATCCGGCTGTCAGGAAGAGCAAGGCTTTGGAAGTTGCATGTACAAAAGTATGCAGCAGAGCAGCCATAATACCCAGAGGAGTCCCCAGGGAAAATGCTATCACAATGTACCCAATGTTGCTTACGCTGGAATAAGCAAACATTCTTTTTACGTCATTCTGCACCAGGGCAAGTAATGCACCTGTAAGCATAGAGGCTCCCCCTAAGAACATGAGAATCTGTGGAATAAACCTGGTTTCCAGAAGAGGGAAGCCAAAGATATTGTAGAAAATTCTCAAGAAAGGATATATTCCCAGAGTTTTTATCAATAAGCCGGAGAGTACAGCAGAAATGGGAGCAGGAGCAGAAGGATGTGCATCGGGTAACCAGGCATGGAAAGGAACCAGGGCCGCTTTCAAACCAAATCCAAATATAAAGAGGATCACTACGAACCAGAAAGCATGACCGGCAGAAATACCACTAATCTTGGAACCTATATCTGCCAGGTTAAGAGTACCGGTAAGCGAATAGAGAAAACCAATACCCAGAAGAATAAAGATAGAAGATACAGTACCCAAAACCAGGTATTTAAATGAGGCTTCCAGTTCTTCTGCCTCTGTTCCAAAACCCACTAAAGCATAGGCAGAAATTACTGCTATTTCAAGAAAGACAAAAAGATTGAATATATCGCCGGTAAGCACCACCCCATTCATCCCTGCCAGCATAAGCAGGAATAAGCTGTAATAGCGGAGTTTGGAGGTATATACCTCCATATAGTCAACTGAATAAAGAGTCACTATGAACGCTACCAGGTTAACAATAAGCAGGAAAAAGGCTGACAAGCCATCCAGCACCAGATTTATTCCCAGGGGTGGCTTCCACCCTCCCATGAAGTAAATTTGGTTACCTATCTTAAAAAGGTATAAAGACATGATAAGAAGCGAAAGAGTAGCAAGATTTCCCAAAACATCTGCCGTTCTTCTGTTTTTACGCGAAACCATGGGGATAAGAAACCCCATACCTAAAGGTAAAGCAACCATTAATGGTAAAACATTCATCCTTTCAACCTCTTTATTTCATTAATGTCAAAAGTACCATATCTCTCATAGATTCTTATTGCCATGGAGACAGATAAGGCAAGAACGCCAAAACCAATTACTATCGAGGTTACTACCAGAGCCTGAGGAAGAGGATCCACGGAATACCTGAGAAAGTAAGCCAGGCTCATATCTGGAGTTCTTATGGGAGCAATTCCTCCTTGCCGGTAACCTATCAGAATTAAAAACAAATTAATTGCATACTCCATGATATTCAGTCCAATGATAATCTTGACAATATTTTTCTTGGTAGTTACACAATAAAGCCCTATCATCAGAAGGACAAAGGAAAGAATATACTCCATTTATTTTCTCCTCCCTGTAGGTTTTCTGGTCATTTTTTTCTCTCCACTTGGCAAACCTACAACACGGGTTACAGAGAGAATAATAAACACCATGAATATGGAAGCTCCCACTTTCAAGCCAATAGCAAGGTTAGCCCAGGGAATCACCCCTGCTGAGAAAAGCTTAAAGTAACTTGAGGGGAGTTTAGTAAGAAAATTCTCTGCAAAAAAGCTGCCGAAGTAAAGGCCAAGCAGAGCGATACCCAGGAAAATTATTGCTCCGGTAGAATCAAGCTCAGAAGCTAAGGTACTATTTAATTTTCTCAACGGTGTGTCTTTTCCAAACGCAAGCGTAAGTAATACAAAGGTCCCCGCTATTACTACACCACCCGGAAAACCTCCTCCTGGAGTAAGGTGTCCGAAAATTACTATGTAAAGCCCAAAAAGAAGCACGAAACCAACTATCCACCTGGTAACCACCTTAACAATTATACTTAAACCTTCTTTTTCGCTCACTTTATTCTCTCCTCTTTATCCTTTGCTCCTCTCTTCTTATGGGAAGGTCTTCTGAGTATGGCCAGAGCACCCAAGAGAGAGGCAAAAAGAATAGTTGCTTCTCCTATAGTGTCATACATTCTAAAATCCAGGAGTATGGAAGTAGTTACATTAGCAGCTCCTGTTCTTCGTAAACCTTCTTTAAGGAAAAATCCTGATACACTCTTTCCCTGACTGAGAAGCGGTGCACCAAAGGAGGTTAATTCTTTGAAGAAAGGATAAGCAGCCAGAGTTATAAGCACGATAACAACCAGAGAGAAGGCTAACCCGATTTTACCCCGCATTCCCTCGACCGTAGTTATATCATTCCTCAAAGTCGCTCGTACCAGGACGACCAAGGTTAAGACTTCAACTACTACCTGGGTTATAGCAATGTCCGGTGCTTTTAAAAATAGAAATGCTAAAGAAACAATAAAACCTACTGCTCCCACGGCAATCACCGCAGAGAGAAGATCTCTGGTCTCAGCGGCAATTAGTGCGCCTATTACCATAAACACAAGAAGTACTACAATAAACTCCATTTTACCTCCCTAACATCAAGAGAAGCAGAATCAGCATACCTACTAATCCCCAGGTAAGGTATGTAGGCAAAATACCGGTGTGGAGAAGAGACAAAATCCTCCCCCCTACCCTACACAAGGCAGCAACTCCCTGCCAGATATAATCTACCAATCTATCCAGGAAAATATAGAGAATCCGCGAAAAGAATTTACCCAAATCTTTCAACCAGGCATAAAAATCAGTAAGCTTACTTCCCAGGAATTTATATATCCGGTTAAAATTCTTCCATTCTTGTAAAGTTTTATAAAACTGGACCCCAGAAAAGTCCATATCTTTTCCTACTTTTTCTCCACCTATATATGAACCTGTAGTACGATATTTTACTCCTTTGCTTAATAGATAAATAATACCACCCAGAATAAATCCCACTATAATAAGGTAGGTAGTTAAAGTGGGACTCCACCAGCCAATCCACTGAGCCGGAGAGGGTAGAGAAACTACTGGCCCAAGGAAGACATTTATTATCAAAGGATAGGCAAATATTCCAAATATTACACACAAAGAAGCAAGCACTACCATGGGCAGCCACATTGACCAGTGAACTTCTTTTATCCGGTTGCCAAAATCCTTGCCTTTACCCAGAAATACCGAGTGAAGAACCTTTATAAAGGAAGCCAGCGTCAAAGCAGAGCCAAATATTGCTGCCACCAGCCAGATTATCCAGGTTCTTATACCCTGGTTTCCCAGTTCTACCAGGCCCTGGTAAATCATCCACTTGGAGAAGAATCCATTAAAAGGCGGAATTCCGGAGATGGAGAAAGCAGCGATTAAGAAGGTTACAAAGGTTACTGGCATTAAACTTCCCAATCCGCCTAACTTTTCTAATTCAGCGGTCCCGGTTCTTTTCTCCACTGCTCCTCCTCCTAAAAAGAGGGAAGATTTATAAATTGAATTGTTAATCATGTGGAATAACCCCCCTGCTACAGCCAAAGGAATCCCGGAACCAATTCCCAATACCATATAACCTACCTGGCTAACGGCATGGTAGGAAAGCAATTTTTTGAAGTTTTTCTGAATCAAGGCCAGAAGCACTCCCCCCATTATAGTAAGGGACCCAATAAACATTAAAGCCTGGGATATTCCACTTCCCACTCTAAGAGAGAAGAAATCGAAAGATATACGATAAAGAAGATAAATACCTAAAAGCTTATCCAGACTGGCAGGAAGCAGTGCCATTACCGGCACTGGAACATCTTCCGACACCCGTGGTATCCAGGAGTGGAAAGGAAACGCACCCGCCTTGCCCAGACTCCCTGCTACCAGCAGGAAGAAAGCTGCCACAGGCAATCCGCCCTTAAGAAGCACCGGAGAAAATCCGCTCATACGCCCCGTTCCAGTTAAATTCATCAAAATAAGTATTCCTAACAGGAGAAGAAGATCTGCCCCGCCCACCACGGTCATGGCATGGGAAGCAGAAGAAAGCGACCCCAGGGAAGTTAATCCGTAAAGGAAGAGTAGCAATAATCCCCAGAAGAATATAAACAGGATAAAATTATTGGCAAGAAGCACTCCTATACTTGCTCCTACGCTTCCCAGAAGATATGCATAGAATTCCTTTTCTCTTTCCCGTCCACGGTAATAGACAATTGAATAAATAGTGGTGAGAAAACCTATTAATGCAACAAAGAGAACCAAAAAGGACGACAGGGTGGAAGTACGTAAATCAAAGCCAAAACCTAAAGGTGAGAAGATAGGAACAGAGAAGAAGAAGGGAGGTTTGACTACCATTTTCATGGCCAGTATAAAGGCATAAAGAGTAGCAAGGAAAGCAACAGCCTCTCTCCATCCTTTGCGAACCGGAAAAATCAGCGAAACAATCGCGCCTAAGAAAGGAAGAGCAAGAAGCCAGAGAACCAAACTAAGCATCTATTTACCTCCCAGAAAAGCAAAAAATGGATAAGAATATTCAAGGAAATAAGGGGCAATTAACCCTATAGCCAGAGAAAGCAAACCAAGGAAAAACACACTTCCTACCATTACTGCTTTGCCCTCTTTCACCTTGCTATTATCAGATGTCACTTCTCCTCCGAATACTTTAATCATTAAACGACTAAGATAGAGAAGAGTAAGCATGGAGGAAAGAATAGCACCCATGGCTAATCCAGGATGACCAGAATCTACAATCCCTTTGATTATCATAAGTTTCGGGAAAAAACCAGCCAGAGGAGGAAAGCCCATTATGGAAACAGCACAGAGACTCATGGAAAAAGCAGTAACCGGCATCCCCTTCCTCAATCCGCCTAATTTATCCAGGTCTCTTGTTCCAGTAGCTCTTTCTACCACCCCCGCTCCCAGGAACAATCCACCTTTGGCTATGGCATGGGCTACAAAGTAGAAAATTGCTGCTGACCAGCCTATTTTAGTGAAAAGCGCAAATCCCATAAAAATAAAACCAAGCTGGCTCACTGTAGAATAGGCAATTACCCTTTTCATGTCATTGACTAAAAATGCACCTGCACCTGCTGCCAGGGAGGAAAGAAGAGCAAGAATAAAGAAAGACTCCCAGAAAGAAGTATGCGTTAAATAGAAAAGCCTCACAAAAACCACCAAGCCAAGTTTTGCCACTATCCCAGAAAGAACCGCACTCATGGGTGAAGGAGCTACAGGATGAGCATCTGGCAGCCAGGTATGCATTGGGAAAGTAGCAGATTTTGCTATAACCCCCAGGAGGATTAGAATCAAGGAGGGATAGGCCACGGAAGAACCAATATCCCTTAACCTGATAAGATCCAGTGTTCCCGTACTTTTATAAACCCACAATATTCCCAGCAACATAAAAGAAGAACCCAGGAAGGTCATAAGCAAAGTCTTATCAGCAATTCTTACTATTCTCTTCTTCCTATAAAATCCTATTAACCTCCAGGTGGAAACTGCTACCAATTCCCAGAAAATATACAGAAGAAGCAAGTTTCGAGAATACGATGCTCCCACCAACCCGGCAATAAGAAGCAGGGTAAACGAATGAAATTCATTGGTATGCTTTTCGCCGGAAAGATAGGAGGAAGCATAAAACAATGATACTGCCCCCAAGAGAGTAAAAACGGCAGAGAAAATTAGCGTGAAATAATCAACCATGAAGAAGGAAGAAGTATACGGCAAAGTCTTGTTAAACCAAAAATACAAAAGCAAGGAGAAGGAAATAAGAGGAAGAATTATTGAGAAGAAATTTCTCACCTTTTCTTTCCAGAGCCAGGCAAAACCAGCACCCAGAAGGGGGAGAATTAATGGTAAAAGCATTAAGAACTTATCTTGCATACTTACTCCTTAACCTTTCTGTCTTTTCCCAGGAAAGCTTAACTAAATCCTGCTGAGTTAACCATTCTTTCTTCTTGTCTCTAACAATGCCAACTCTTTCTGTACAGCAGTAACAGGGGTCAATAGCAGCAAGGATAATCACAGCATCTGCAATCTGGCAACCAGGGGCAGTTACCTTACAAGTAGGCAAATTCACATAGGTAGGTGCTCTTACTTTATGCCTTATAGGCCCTGCTCCTCCATCGCTCTTCACATAATGGAAAGTTTCTCCCCGGGGAGCTTCATGGTGTCCAATCCCTTCTCCCGGAGGGAACTCTCTGATAGGCGTAATAATTTCGCCCTTGACTTCTTTCAAGGCATCAAGACATTTCTCCATAATTTTTATAGATTCAAAAGTCTCCAGTATTCTTACCACTACCTTGTCCAGAAGGTCTCCGTTTTCACAGGTAATTACATCCCAATCCACCTTATCGTAAGCAGCATATGGATCATCTTTTCTTACGTCTATCTTTACACCGGAAGCCCTTACTGTAGGGCCTACCGCACCATAATTTTTTGCTTCCTCCGGGGGAAGAACCCCAACCCCTTTGAGACGGGAAAGGATTACCGGGTCATCCAGAACTGCTTTGGTAATCATATCCAGTTTCTTTTTTATTTCATCCATTTCCTTCTTTATCCAGGGAATATTTTTCTCGTCAATATCCCTTCTCACCCCTCCCGGTAATAACATGTCATAGTGATTCCTATTCCCGGTAAGAGCTTCGAATATATCCAGTACCGGCTCTCTCCATTTCCATGCCCACATCCATACGGTATTGTATCCCAGGAAATGTCCGGCTAACCCCAACCATAATAAATGAGAATGAATTCTCTCCAGCTCACCTACAATAGTTCTTATATACTTGGCCCTCTCTGGAATCTCCACCTTGCAAAGGTCTTCCACTGCGTTGCAGTAAGCAATAGGGTGGGAAGTGGAACATATACCGCAAATCCTGGCTACCAAGAATGTAATCTGCTGCCAGGATTTCGCCTCTGCCAGCTTTTCGATACCCCTGTGGTTATATCCCAGCTCCATATCCACATCCACTACCCTCTCACCCTCCACCGTCAGGGTGAAGTGTTCCGGCTCCTCCTGTAAAGGATGAAACGGGCCAATAGGTATTACTGTTTTACGCGCCATTATTTCTCCCAATTTTTATCTTTAAGATTTTTTATGCCTTTCTCATCCCTTCTCAAGGGATAGATTCCTTCCGGCCAATCCTCAGCAAGAAGTAAAGGCTTAAGATTAGGATGACCAACGAAGTCTATTCCCAACATTTCATGGATTTCCCGCTCAATAAACTCTGCTCCTTTTATGAGCGGGGTAATAGAATCTACTTTAAGATCATCCTTGGGTATCTTCACTCTTAAAGAAAACACCTTCCCTGTTTTATCCTCTGAGAAGTGATACAGTATCTCCATCTCTCTTCTTCCATCCACACCTGAAGCCGTCGCCAACCTCATATCCCGTTCGTTGAAGAGATAATTTACTGTATCCTTCAGGTCTTCCCTCTTTATTTCCACGTAGATACGCTTAGGGGTATGCTCGTATAAATTAATTAGTTTGTCCCCCAGTTTTTCCTTCAATTCCTTCATTTCAACGTCTCCATCAACTTGGCAACTCCTGCAATTATCGCTTCTGGTTTCGGCGGGCATCCCGGGATGTAGAGACTCACCGGAACAATTTTATCCAGAGGACCTGCCTGGTTGTAACTTCCCTTAAAAACACACCCTTCCATGGGACAGGCCCCTATAGCTACCACGACCCTGGGTTCCGGCATTTGCTCGTAAACCCTTAAGACTCTGGGAAGACACTTGCGAGTAATTACACCCGTAACCAATAAAACATCAGCATGCCGCACACTTCCTACCAGTTTAATTCCAAACCTTTCTGCATCATGACGAGGAGTAAGCACATCCAGGATTTCAATATCACAGTTGTTACAAGCACCTGTTCCCAGATGGTACACCCAGAGAGACCTTCTTAAAATCTTTTCTTTCCAACCCATTTTACTACCAGCCTATTATTGCCAAACCCATGCCAATAATACTTAAAACAAACACCCTTGTCCAGAAGAATCTGACTGCCTGGTCTATCCGAATCCTTGGATTTATATTTTTCACCACGATAACGAGAAACAGCACCAACAAAATTTTTAGCAGGGAAAGAACCGCTCCCCAGCCAGTGAAAGTAATACCGCCCCAGAAAATGAACACCAGGAAAGCAGTAAGAGTAAAGTAGAGTATGGCTCTCACCAGGTAAAACAACGCCAGTAATGGACCAGAATACTCGATAAGTGTTCCACCCATAATCTCTGTCTCTGCCTCCGGTATGTCAAAAGGCGCCAGGGCTAATTTGGCATGAATAACCAGGAAAGCAGCAACAAAGGCAAATACGCAGGAAGGGCTGGTAAGAAACAGAGCCCCTCTTTGAGATTGATAGAGCAAGAAGTCCCCCATTCTCAAACTGCCTACCTTCAACACTGCGGTAAATATGGCCAGAATAAAAGGTAACTCGTAAGAGAGAACCATTTTTATCTCCCGCGAACCACCCACAGAAGAAAGCGGATTTCCGGAAGAGGAAGCACCCAGTATAACAGAAAGCGGTATCAAAAGAAGTAAATAGATAAATACTACGAGGTCTCCTATAAATGCTCCCTGTGGATTAAGAGGAGCACGGAACAGCAGGAGGGAAGCAACTATTACACCGGATAAACCCATCAGAGGAGACAGGAAAAACATAGGTTTATTTACATTTTTTGGCAAAACCACTTCCTTGCTAAGCAGCTTCATAAAGTCTACAAAAGGCTGCCATAGAGGCGGTCCCATTCTCCACTGAAACCTGGCAGAAAGCTTCCTATCTATCCCCATGAAAAGCAGCCCGATAACGGCAATAAACAGGAAACCAGGAAAAACCAAAAAAGAGAAGAGAGTATTATTCATCTAAATATCCCTTTTCCATTTTTTTATATGCACCAATAAACGTTCGCCTATCTGGAAAATTTCTTTTTCTTCCTCTTCCTCTCCCTCTCTCCAGTCCAATGCTCCATAGGTACAAGTCTCTACGCAAACAGGTTTCTCCCCGTTACTTCTATCGATACAAAAATCGCAACGGGAAGTTAGATATGGAGTAGTCTCCCGGAAAATCGTACCAAATGGGCAAGCAGCCATGCAGGTATAGCAGGCTATGCAAAGGTAACTATTCCTGCGCACCATTTCATCATCAATCTTGGCCAGGGCATCCCTGGGACAGGAATTAACGCAGGGAGCCTCTTTACACCTTCGGCAGTAAAGCGCAAAACTCACCAGCTCTCTCAAGTCAATGATGCCTATATTACCCGGATGGTAATAATAGTCACATTCCACCACACACTTGGGACATTTTTCACAGATATCCATATCTATAAATAACTTCTTCATCTTCAATCCCATATTTTAGGCATATTTTTCAGCTTACTATAAGGAAATACCGGACCATCTTTGCATACGTAATAGGGCCCCATCATACAATGGCCACATTTACCCAGTCCACAGGACATATTCTTTTCCATGGAAAGATAAATACTCTCAGGTTTATAACCTATCTCAAGAAGCTTAAAGGTGGTAAATTTCATCATCACCGGAGGTCCGCATACCACTGCCACAGATTTATCAAAATCGGAGATTTCCTCATTTACACCATCTAAGGTAGTAGTTACCAGGCCCACGTTCCCTTTCCATTTCTCATCTGCCTGGTCAACGGTTATCCTAAAACACACCTTATCCGAAAATTCTTTATGCCACTTATCCAGAATACTTTCCTTATATATAAAATCTTCCGGAGTCTTTGCTCCACAGCAAAATATTATTTTTTTGTATTTTTCTTTTTCCTCCATTAAGGTAAGGAAAAGAGCTCTTAAGGGTGCCAACCCCACTCCACCTCCCACAATAACCACATCTTTATTGGCAAATACATCCAGGGGATAGGGTTTACCAAAAGGACCCCTAATTCCCAGTTTAACCCCGGGCTCCAATGCATGTAAGGTAGTAGTCACCCGTCCCACTTTCATTACCGTTACTTCCAGAAATTCTTTTTCAAAAGGAGAAGAAGAAGGAGTAAAAGGAGCCTCCCCCACCCCGGGAACAGTAAGCTCTATAAACTGGCCTGCCTGAAAAGAGAATTCTTCCTCAGGCACTATACGAAAAGTCTTAATATTAGGAGTTTCCTCTACCACCTTCACAAGCTCTCCCGGGACAGGTAAATAAGAGTTTCTTCTCATGATTCTGCCTTATTTTCTTCTACTTTCTTAAAAACCTTCCGCATATCTATTTTCCCCGCACAAACCTCAATACATCTTCCGCACCCTGAACACTCGTAAATGCCGTTTCTTACCATTCCATAATCAAATTTATGAGCGTACCGATGGCGAAACCTCTCTGTTAATTTCCTGCGAGGATTGGCGCCTCCTGCCTCCTGGGCAAAGGAGGGATACTGGCAATAATCCCAGATGCGTATCCTCTCGTAATCCTTCTCTCCCTTCTCATCGTACAAAAGGTAACAGTAACAGGTAGGACAAATAGCTGTACAACCACCACAAGCAACACAGAACTCGGACTCTCTTCCTCCCACACAGAAGATTCCAGCTCTAACCTCATCAGGTTGGCATAAGGCCGGGACAAGGGAAAAATCCCTTCATTTACTTTTCTCACCTTTTCTACCAGATTCTCCCTGAACTCCTTTCTTCTCTCCAGGTCTTCTGGTTGAGCCAGATAGGTAGGATACTTCTTCACCACAAACTCTCCCCACTTACTCCCTACCTCCAACAGGATAATATCTTCCAGGGGTGTCAAGTTTAAATCGAAAAGGGTCTCCGGGTAAGGATTAATTTCCACAAAAGAGCAGAAACAAGTAGGCAAAGGTGCAGTACAATCTGAAGAAATTATGTAGTATTCTTCCCGCCTGTCCAGGTAAAAAGGATCCGCAGGGGAAGAATCTCTAAATACTTTATCATAAACCAGCAACCCTTTAAGGTCGCAACTCTTTACTCCAAAAACAATCTTTTTTCCTGCTTCCTTCTCTTCCCCATTGCCTTCTTTAGCAAAATATGTAGCTACCTTCTCGCGGGGAGGAAATAGAAGCCCTTTCAAAACCGGCTGGGTAATCCTGGCTCCTCCCACCACCACTTCCTCTGGCTTTTCAATCTTCCCAAAACTTAACCTATCACCCCTTTTCCTGATCCCATAAACAGGAGCCTGTTCTTCCAGCCAGGAAACAAACTCCCCCAGTTCTTTGCGGGGAATTTTACATACTAAGGTTTTTCTTTCCATCATTCTCCAAATAGAAGGTCAAACTTTCTAAATAAAGGGAGAGATCAACATTTAATACTCTAAAAGGATACGAATATTGTAAATACCTGGGTGCAAAATTAAGAATTCCCATTACCCCAGCTTTCACCAGCCGATCAGAAACTTCCTCTGCTGCCTCCTTGGGAATAGACAAAATGGCAATCTTTATATTTTCCTTGCTAACAATCTCCTCCATCTTATCCATGCTTTCTATTTTTATATCTTCAATCTGCCTGCCTATTTTTTGGGGAGAGGTATCAAAGGCACAGACAACATCAAAACCTCTTTCTTTAAACCCAGGATAACGTAAAAGCGCCGACCCCAGATTTCCTACCCCCACCAGTGCTACTTTCCACCTTTTATCCAACCCCATAATCTTCCGCAAAGTTTCTCCCAATTTCTCAGTTTCATACCCTTTTCCTCTTTTCCCAAACTGCCCAAAATAAGCAAGATCCTTTCTCACCAGATGAGGGTTTAAACCCAAGCTTTCTGCTATCTGCTTAGCGGTTAAATTTCTCATTCCATCTTTTTCCATTTCTTCCACAAAACGAAGATATTTTATCAACCTCTCTACGGTTACCTCTGGTATCCTCTTCATTTTATGAAAATTTTCATTAACTTTATCAGAATATTTACCCCCTGTCAAGTGAAAAATTTCATAAAATTACTAAAAAGCGGAAACCCAGTAATAACAAGGCTTTCGGAGGATTTCATAAACTTTAAAAAAATTTTTATCCGCCTACCTAAAAGGAAAAAAACCTGGCTATCCATTCTCCCCAGAGAATGTAGATAAGTGCACCCAGGGCTAGAAATGGGCCATAGGGAATGTATTCCCCTTTCCTTTTTACTTTTATGGCCAGGAGTATCCCGCCAGCAAGAGCACCGGTGATAGAAGAAACGAATATGGTAAGTAAAACCCCTTTAACACCAGTAAAACAGCCAATCCCGGCCAAAAGTTTTAGGTCTCCCCCACCCATAGATTCCTTACGAAAAAGCACTTTTCCCAGTAATCCAATAAGCAAAAGAGAAATAAACCCCACAACACCCCCCAGGAGGGAGGAATAAAATGCCCTTATAGAAGATAACCCTGCACCGTACAGCGAAGGGAAGAAAAAACTAATTGCAAATCCCAGAGGAATAAGGGTAAGAGTAAAAATATCCGGGATAAGGTAATGCTCCCAGTCAATAAAACTTACTATTACCAGGTCTAAGGACAGCAAAAGGTAAATAAAGAAATACGGGGTAAATTGGTACTTCAAAAAGAGGGAGAGAAACAGCAAACCGGTAATAAGCTCAACCAGGAAGTACTGGAAAGATA
>JAADFP010000158.1 GCA_013152825.1 Caldisericota bacterium
TGGATTCCCGCTTTCGCGGGAATGAGGGGAGGAGGCAGGGGGAGTTTTCCTATCTACTAACTACTGTCTACTATCTACTGAGATAGTAGCGAGGGAAGGGGTAGTGAGAAGGATGCAGGATGTATTTTAGACTTTAGGCCTTAGGTTGGTTCAGGAATGAGTAGATGGAAGTAGTAAATAGGGAACGGTAACTTAGTATCCTGGTTGCCTAGGGGGGAATTGTTGGATTCAGGGTTTGAAAGGGTGGACTCTCGTCTGCGGCGCTCCTCTTAAAAAAAGAGGGTAGTATATGCTGAGGATAGGGACAAGTGGATACTCCTATTCCCACTGGAAAGATGTTTTCTATCCTGCTACCCTGCCTGCTTCCAGATGGCTGGAATACTACGGAAAATTTTTTGATACGGTAGAGTTAAATGTTACTTTTTACCGTCAGGTTAAGAAAGAAGTTTTTGCTTCCTGGTACAAAAGAACTCCTGATAACTTTCTTTTTGCCTTAAAGGGTCCCCGTGTTATAACTCATTTGAAAAGGCTTAAGGATTGCGAAGATTCTTTAAAAATATTTTTTGAAAATGCCTTGCCTTTGAAGGAAAAGATGGGGGTAGTTCTCTGGCAATTACCTCCCTCTTTAGAGAAAGACATTATACTTCTTGAGGAATTTTGCCGTACACTTAAGGAAGAAGATTACGGGCGGTACCTACATGCTTTTGAATTCCGGCATAATTCCTGGTTCAGGGAGAAAACCTACGAAGTACTCAAAAAATTTTCCGCTGCTTTATGTATTGCCCACTCCAGGCGCTGGCCTTTGGAAGAAGTGGTTACGGCAGACTTTGTCTATCTCAGATTCCACGGGGGCACAGTTCTTTATGGCTCGGAGTATTCGGATAAAGAATTGGGGATCTGGGCAAAAAAGATCAGAAACTGGATAGGGGGACAGAAAAAGGTTTTTGCTTATTTCAATAACGATTACCAGGGATTTGCAGTAAAGAATGCTTTAAGACTCAAAGAGATTTTGAGAATGTGGTAAAATATGAGCAAGCTTTAGGGAATTTGAAGATGGACTCTCCAGGTTTAAAGGAAGGGAGAGGTAAATTTTCGTTACCGGGGCTAATTATTTTATCCCTATGAAGAAACTGGATCAAAAAATAAGGAAGCTCATTAGTGCGGGGAAGAAGAAGGGGCATCTGACCTACGACGAGATTAATGATCTTCTTCCTGACGAAGTAAATTCTCCGGAAGAAATTGACCAGGTACTGGCCACTTTAGGAGAATTATCTATCCCCATAGTCTCTCCTGCCAAGCCACTGCACGGGAAACCAAAGCCCAAAGAAGTGAAACATCTGGAGGCAGAAAGGCCGCGTGAATACGACGCAGTACGTGCCTATCTTTACCAGATGGGGAAAATCAACCTTCTTACCCGGGAAGAGGAGGTTTATTTATCCCGCACTATTGAAGAGGGTAAGGCAAAGATTAAAGAGATCCTCTCCCAGATTATTCCCAAGGAACATCTGGAATCTCTTCTACAGGAAAAAAAGATTCGGGATATTCTTAAAGAAATTAAAAGATGTTACCAGAGCAAGACAGAATCTCCTTTTCCCAAAGAGGCAATACTGCCCTATCCTGTGGATTTTGACAAATTTGCGCAATTAATTCCCCGCATAAATGAGATAGAAAATGAGATAGAAAAAGCCAAAAAGAAAATGATAGAGTGCAATCTCAGGTTGGTAGTGAGTATAGCAAAAAAATATGTAAACCGGGGATTGTCTTTTCTTGATCTTATCCAGGAAGGAAATATTGGATTAATGCGGGCAGTAGAGAAGTTTGAGTATAAGAGAGGATTTAAATTTTCAACTTACGCTACCTGGTGGATTCGGCAGGCAATTACCCGGGCTATTGCTGATCAGGCAAGAACCATTCGCATTCCTGTACACATGATAGAGACTATGAACAAACTCCTCAAAACTTCCCAGAATTTTGTTCAGGCAAAAGGGCGGGAGCCTACAGCAGAAGAACTTGCCGAACTTATGGAGCTGCCGGTAGAAAAAATCAGGGCAATATTGAAGATAGCGCAACATCCTATTTCGCTGGAAACACCGGTAGGTTCTGATGAAGATAGCCATTTTGGTGATTTTATTGAGGATGAAGGTGCGGATCATCCAGTTGAATCGGCTGCACGGCAAATGTTAAAAGAACAGATAGACCATGTACTGGAAACGCTCCCGGAAAGGGAAAAAGAGATACTAAAGATGCGTTTTGGAATAGGCTCAAAACCTCCTCATACCCTGGAAGAAGTAGGAAGGAAGTTCCAGGTGACCCGTGAGAGAGTAAGGCAGATAGAAGCTAAAGCATTAAAAAAACTCCGACATCCTGCCAGAAGTAAAAAATTAAAAGGGCATCTGGAATAAAAAAGTAAGCTGTATGAGGATCCTCCGTTATGTTGCCGAACATTGTTGGTATAATGCGGCAAAATGCGGAAATCTTACCCGGGATATTTATCTTGACTTACCAGTGAGTGAGTGGTAAATTATCAGGCCAGGGCCCGTAGCTCAGATGGTTAGAGCAGCGGACTCATAATCCGCGGGTCGTAGGTTCGAGTCCTACCGGGCCCACCCATGGAAAAGGATATAAATTCTCAATTGGAAATTCTTTTAGAAATCCAGGATTTAGATATAAAAATCTACTCCATAGAGGAGAATATTGCAGAAATTCCCAGGAGACTTAAAGAAGAAGAGAAATTACTGGAGGATACCAAACAACAAATTAAAAAGTTCAAGAAGGAGATAGAAAAAGCCATAGTAGAGAGAAAAAATAAAAAATAAGGAGCTGGAACTTGAGAGTAACCAGGGCACTATACGGAAGTATCAATCGCAGCTTTACAGTGTGAAAACGAACAAGGAGTATGCCAGCTTGCTGCATGAGATAGAAGAGCTAAAAAGGCAGAATTCTATTTTAGAAGACGGAATAATTGAGCTCATGGAAAAGATAGAATCCGGAGAGGAGCTCCTGGAGAAGAAGAAAAAAGAGTTAGAAAAGGAAGAGCAAAACTACCAGAAAAAAATGGAAGAGGGTAATAAGAATCTGGAAGAGTTGAAAAAAGAAAAAGAAAAGCTTGAAAATAAGAAAGCACAGCTATCTCCCTCTATATCAGCAAACTTGCTGACCAGGTACGGTAAGCTTATAAAAGCAAAGGGCAGGGCACTGGTGCCGGTGGTAAATGGAACCTGCGGTGGGTGTCATATGGAGCTTCCTCCTCAGATACTAAACGAGGTTAAAAGCGGGAAAAGATTGGTTACCTGCGAAAGGTGTTCCCGTATCCTTTACCAAACGGAACCCTGAGATATTTTAACGCTTCAAGATTACCTGTTGAGGCAACCTTCTAAATAGATTTTATTTATTATGGAGATTAACGTTATTTCCTTTGATATTGATGGAACTTTAGTGGAACAAAAATTTAACGATATTATCTGGGAGTATGAAATTCCTATGCAGGTAGCAGAAAGCAAAGGGTGGGCCCTTGAAGAAGCAAAGAATTACTGCAAAGATGAATACCGGAAACTGGGAGATAAAGACCTGCGCTGGTATGATATTGAGTACTGGCTAAAAAGATTTGGTATAAAGACACCAGCCATAGATATACTTCGGAAATGGGAAAAGTCTATAAAGGTTTACCCTGATGTTTTCCCTACGTTAAAAAGGCTTGCGGAAGATGGCCTCAGGCTAATTGTCATTACCTGTATGCCCAGAATATTTCTCAAAGAAAAAATCTATAAGTTTGATTCTTTCTTTGAGAGAGTATTTTCCACCATAAGCGATTTCAAAAAAGTTAAAGCTCCGGAGGTATATAGACATATTGCCCAGGAGATTCTTGCAGAACCTGCTTCTATTCTACACGTAGGGGACCATCCGGTACTCGATTACGAGTTTTCCCGCCAGGCTGGCTACAAGAGTCTTCTTATAGAAAGAAACGGGAAAACTCGGCCAGAAAGCATACAGAATCTGGAGGAGATATTCCCCTGCTTATGAGTTTTACAAAGCATGATGTGGAATTGTGTGGACAGGAGCAGTACTTCTGTCTTGTACCTTTATCCTGCAGGAGAAAAGGGGGATGTTCGCGAAGGCGGACAAAATACGGTAAAATAACAAGGGATAAAGATTTATCTATTTTCAGGAGGTTATAAATTAGCGACAGGTGAAATTCAGGAGGTAAGCAATGAAAGCAGTTATAGGAACTGGCGGAAAGCAATACATAGTAGAAGAAGGAGAAATCATTGAGATAGAAAGGGTTGGTGTTCCTACTGGAAAGAAAGTGGAATTCAAAGAGGTTTTTGCCCTGGGCGAGGAAGGCAATATGAAATATGGTAATCCTATTTTGAAGGGAGTGAAAGTAGAGGGAGAAGTTTTGGAAGAGATAAAAGGAGATAAAAAAATCTCTTTCAAGTACCGTAAGAAAACGGATGCTCACTGGAAAAAGGGGCATCGGCAGATTCTTACCCGGGTGAAAATCACGTCTATTGTTGACGTAGAGAAAAAAGAAAAGTAAAATTGTTGTTATGAGAAATAAAAAAATAGAATGGAACATTAATCTGGTCAGAGAATTTATTTCACAGTGGCAGGATTTTGGTAACTTTCTTCATCTCCCTCCGGACAGGGATATATCCCCGGAAGACGAGCAGAAATTCATGGAGATGAAAAGCATGATTGCCCGCAGATGCCAGGTTCTTCAGGAGAGTTTGGAACAGGGATTTCTGGCAGAAAGTAAAATTCTGGATATCCTTTCGCAATCTCCCGAGCTTAAACAGATACTTACCCAGCCAATGCATGCCAAGAAATTGCAGAATGACTGGCATGCTGCTTACATAAGTTTGAACAAGCTCCTGGGAAGTCTGGAGGCGAAAAAGGCAGAACTTGCCCGTGTATCCAGGTTTGGGTTTAGCTTCCGTAATTTTGTCCGCCATCCTCTTACCACCTTAGTATTTCTTATTGCAGTAATCATGCTTTTTTACGCTCTTCTGGCCAGCTTCCTCACCCCGGAGAAGATCTCTGCATTGAAGGATAAAATCCCCTTCCTAAGCGGAGAGAGTACGGGGGACACGGAGCAACAGGAGTGAAGAAAAAAGACATAGTAACAAAAATATCGCACGATACAGGCATATCTTCAAATCTGGTTAAAGCAGTAATAGATAGATTCGTGGAAGAAATAACGTATGCCTTAGAAAAAGGAGAACGCGTAGAACTGCGCAGATTTGGAGTCTTCAAGGTAGTATATCGCCGGGGAAGAGAAATGCTTCATCCTCGTTCAGGTGAGAAGCTGATTATCCCGGAAAGAAGGTATCCGTTTTTCAAACCGAGCAAGACGCTTAAAGAACGGGTGCAGTAGCAGCCTGTGTATAACCGTGCTGACTGAATATTTACTATGAGTGATTTTGCACTCCAGGTAGAAAACCTTACCAAGGAATACAGAATACGCAAGGGTGAACGAGTTAGAGCTTTAGATTCCTTTAGCTTACAGGTTAATACGGGGACAACATTTGGCCTGCTGGGGCCGCCGGGAGCAGGTAAGAGTACGCTGCTCAAAATACTTGTAGGTCTTATTAAGCCTACAAAAGGGAAAACCCTTATATTTGGCAAAGAACAAAGGGACTGGAGAACAAGAGCCAGAATAGGATTCTTGCCCGAGAGACCATGTTTCTATGATTTCCTTACCGGCGAAGAATTGCTTTTACATACAGGGAAATTTTTTGGAGTTCCATTAGAGGAAAGCAATAAACGGGCAGAGGAACTGCTCTCTCTGGTAGGGCTTGAGGGAGCAAAGGGCAGAAAACTCAGGGATTATTCCCGGGAAATGCTCCAAAGAATAGGCATTGCCAGAGCACTTATTAATGATCCTGACCTTCTTCTCCTGGATGAACCCGAAGCCGGGATTGATCCCAGAAATCAAAAAGAAATCAGGAGTATAATAACTGCACTCTCCAATCGGGGAAAAACCGTACTGCTCACTTCTTCCCAGCTTATAGAAACCGGTAATATCTGTGATTGTGTAGCAATTCTTTACCAGGGGAAGGTAACACGGAAGGGAAAACTAAAAGACTTGCTCAAGAAGGGAGAAGGGAAAAAAGTTACTTTCCGCATAGAGAGAAGAAGCGTACTAAATACTATCAAGGCTTCTTACCGAAGTGAAGAGACAAACGGTAAGATCACGGTGCATGTCCCTCATCAAAAAGCATGTGATGAGATTATCAGTACTATTCTTTCCAAAGGCGGAAGTATTATCAAGGTAGAAGATGAGCAGCTGTCACTGGAAGAAATTTACCAGGAAGAAACAGTGAGAGAAACCCATGTTTAGGAGAGTAGCCACTCTGGCAAAGATAACTTTACAGGAGTCCCTGCGAAAAAAGCCACTTATCATTTTATTTGTAGCTTCGCTCATTTTCATAAGCAGTGCTCAGTTATCCTCCCTTTTAATATCCGGGATTCCTGTAAAGAAAATGCAAGCCGTATGGCTAAGAAGTTTGATAGGCTTCAGTACACTCCTGGCAGTTTATCTGGGTGCCTGCCTTCTTTTTACCAGGGAGGGAAAAAAGAAGCTCTATTCGCTGCTCTCTCTCCCGGTAAGAAGAGGGGAGATAGTTATAGGAAAATTCATAGGAGGAGCAATCGCCCTTCTTTTTTTATTGCTACTTATGGGAGTGGTTTTTATAGCGGTTACAGGGTTAAAACAATTTTCCTACTTACTTATCTGGCAGGCAATATTACTTGCTTTCTGGGAAATACTTCTTATTTTCTCGCTTTCCCTGATGCTTTCCACCCTGGTAACTCCCCTGTTAAACATTTCAATTTCCCTGTTCGTATCCCTGGCAAGTAATATTTCTGTCTTTTTGAAGGCGTTGAGCAGCCAGGTAGATAATGCATTGTTGAGTTTTCTGGTGAAAATTTTGTATTATTTCATCCCTCACCTGAATAGATTTGATATTACCTCCAATATGATTGCCGGGGAAGGAGTTACCTTTTCTCTGGTTTTGAAAAACCTGGCCTATGGATTTTACTATATGGCATTATTCTTGACTATTGGTATAATTCTTTTTGCTAAAAAAGAGTTATAAGGAGAGATAAAAATGAGAAAGTTGCAGGTAGAAGAAGAATTGACAGTAATACAAAAGGGAAGCGAGGAAATAATTACTCGGGAAGAATTAAAAGAAAAGCTCATAGCGGCAAGAAAAGAGGGGAGAGGATTGAAAATAAAGTGGGGGGCTGATCCCACGGCTCCTGACCTTCATTTGGGCCACATGGTAGTGCTCAGGAAATTGAAGGACTTCCAGGATTTAGGCCACGAAGTAATCTTCCTCATCGGAGATTTTACGGCTACCATTGGCGATCCTTCGGGAAAAACAGAAACGAGGCCTCCTCTCTCGGAAAAAGAAGTAAAAGATAACGCGCGTACTTATACGGAGCAGGTTTTCAAGATTCTGGACAGGGAAAAAACGAAAGTTGTTTACAACTCTTCCTGGCTAAAAGATATTTCTCTCAGGGATTTCCTCAATCTTGCTTCTCTACAATCAGTATCCCGGATGCTGGAAAGGAATGAATTCCAGGAAAGGATCAAGACAGGAAAAGACATAAGAATCTCGGAATTTCTCTATCCACTTCTCCAGGCTTACGATTCAGTGGTATTAGATGCGGATGTGGAGATAGGTGCTACAGAACAAAAGTTTAATTTGCTTATGGGGAGAGTTATCCAGAAGAGAATGGGAAAGGATCCCCAGGTAGTAATAACACTTCCTATCCTGGAGGGGTTGGATGGGAAGAGGAAAATGAGTAAGAGTTTTGGCAACTACATTGGTATCAATGAACCGCCGGAAGAAATATTTGGAAAGATTATGTCCATCCCGGATGAAATTATGTTCAAATATTACCTGCTGCTTACCCCTCTTTCCCAAAAAGAAATAGAGGAGCTAAAAAGGAAGGTGGAAGAGGGTAAACTCCATCCAAAGGAGGTAAAGGAAAACCTGGCTTTTATGCTTACCTCCTTCCTTCATTCTGAAAAAGAAGCAGAGAAAGCAAAAGCCGACTTCCAGGCAAAACACAAGCCCCACCTTTCCTGGGAAGAAAGGATAAAGGATTTGCACATTGAAGAAGTCCGGCTGGATACCCAGGATCTACGCCAGGGGAAAATATGGATATGTCGTCTTATAGCGCTCTGCAAAGCTGCTTCCAGTAATTCGGAAGCTGCACGGCTTATTCAACAGGGCGCAGTAGAGATTGAGGGAAAAAAGATAAGGGATAAGGCAAAAGAAATTCCTATACAGGATAACCGTTCCTTTCTACTTAGAGTTGGGAAGAGGCGGGTCTATAGAGTACTACCACCTACCTGAGATAATTTTAGGGTAAATTAAGCATAGTCCCCAGTTTCTCCTTTGATGTTCTCTGCCTGCTTTCCCCAGGCTTTTACCCATTCCTGGGCATGATTTTTTATATCACTTTCTGCGAGAATACCGGAAATAACAGCTACTCCATCCGCTCCTGCTTTTTTCAATGCAGGAAGAGCTGGCAAGGTAATGCCTCCTACAGCTACTATCACACCTTCTACCGCTTTCCTGGTTTTTTTAAGCGCTTCCAGACCAAGAGGAGGAGGTAAGCCTTTTTTAGAGGTAGTGGGGAAAATAGGCCCCAAGGAAACATAATCGGCGCCTTCTTTTATCCCGGCTATTGCTTCTGCCGGGGATCTCACTGTAACGCCTACTATTTTCCCCTCTCCCATAATTTTCCTTGCTTCTTTTACCGGTAAATCTTCTCTACCCAGGTGTACTCCATCTGCCCCGACACTTAAGGCAATATCCACCCGGTCGTTAATTATTAAAACTGCCGAATATTTTCTGGTCAATTCTCTGATCCTGCGGCTCTTTTCCCACAGTTCCCGCGTGTTAGAGGTTTTATCCCGGAATTGCAGAAAACGAATGCCTCCTTCTAAAGCTTGCTCAACAATTTCCTCATACGGTTTACCGGCAACTCTTTCATCGGTAATAAGGTAAATGCCAATTTTAGATAATTTATCTTTCTTGGTTAGACAGGAAAGCAGGCGCTTTTCCAGCTGGTAAGAAAGGAACCTTAAGTCCATCAAGTGCCTGGATAGAGCAGGCTTCTCCAGGCGCGAGAACTCCTCCATTACTCTAAGGGACTCTTCTACCCGGGAGAAGTTTGCCTTTACCAGGTCAGAAAGGTGTGTATAGGAAAGGGAAGAGAAATCTTTACCAATATCTGTTTCGGCATTCCTGAAGGGATAAAGGGAAAAAGAAGCAAGAATTTTTTGTAGGGAATGGCGTAATTTTCTCAGCTCCTGTGTAAGGGCAGTATCTTTGAGGATAAAACGGGCTACTTCCTCCACTACCCTTATGCCTTCCCTGGCCCGGTTATAATTTACATCTATGATTTGCCACATTTTTTATAACTGCTCTCGAGCGGTAAGCCATTTCATTTTAAACTCAAAACTTTCTACCAGGAAACCGGCGTCCGGCTGGGGCTGAGTAGCGCGAAACGGTGACCGTTATCCGTCCACCGTTCCCCCGCCTTCTTTCTGCCTCCTGTATCATCCATGCTTGCCTTTGTCATTCCCGCGCAAGCGGGAATCCAGCATCCTGCATCTGTCCCCTCGCTACTCACTACTAAAGTCTAACGTCTATGGTCTAACGTCTACAGTTTGAGGTCTTAATCTTATCCAGTATCCCGCTGGTGGAGTAGCCTTTTTTATAGGGGATTATTACTACTTCCCCTCCCCATGATTCTACTAAATCCCTGCCAATTACTTCTTCTTTCTTCCAGTCCCCTCCTTTTACCAGGACGCGAGGTTTTAGCTCGTTAATGATGTTGTAGGGATTATCTTCTTCAAATACTGTTGCGTAATCCACCATCTCCAGGGAAGCAAGTATCTCGGCTCGTTCTTCTTGCGGGAATATGGGTCTCTCCTCTCCCTTTAATCTTTTCAAAGAGGCATCAGAGTTTATTCCCACTACCAAGATATCTCCCCTGTTTTTCGCTTCTTGTAGAAGATAGAGATGCCCGGGATGCAGAATGTCAAAACATCCATTGGTAAAAACAATAGTTTTCCCCTTCCTTCTTTCTTCTTTCAGAATATGCTTTAATTCTTCTCTGTCCTTCATCTCGCCCATACCGCTATTTTAGCAAGAATGCAATAAATTCTCTTTTTACCACTTCCACCCTGTCCATCATCCTGTGAAAGAGTCTATTGTCTAAGGTCTTTCCCGGTTCGGGGATTTTCCCATACTGTTGAAAGTGAGTTGTATGCCCTTTTCCGCACTGTACCGTGGGGACCAGGAGAGAAGGATTCTTGCTTTGGAGGGGGAGAGTGTAACCTGCGGGAAGGGAGGAGGGAGATGGGAAAACCTTATAAAGTTTTCCTCTTTGTGGGCAAGAGAAAGAATTTTTCTGGCTATTGTTTTGAGCGGGGTGGCTCGGCCGCTGGCTATGTTAATTGTTTCTTGCTTGAGCCTATTTCTGTTTTCTATGACTCTTTCCACAGCACGCAGGAAATCCTGGACATAGAGCAGGTCAAATATTTCTTCTCCTTTTTCCCACAGAGTAATTTCTTTGTCCTTTAGAACACCCCTTATGGAATGCGATACCCAGCCTTCTACACTGGGCCCGTATATTTCTCCTGTGCGCAAAATTATGGGCGAAAAATGTGCTTTGTAAGAATAGAATTTCAATTTATCCTCTATAATCAGCTCTTTCCAGCCCCTCTCCTCTTGGGGAGAAACCAGGCTGTCTTCCTGAGCGGGAAGGATGCGGGGTTTGCCGTATACGTGGTAGGAATTAATCAGGATTAAAAACTTTTCCGCCAGGTAAGGCGAAGCGAGCAGCTTTTCTACTTCTTCACATTGTTTATGAGGATATACGAGAATAACCAGGTCAGCGTTCCTGGTTAGATTATGTGATGCTTCCTGGCTTATTCCTTCTGCTTCCCAGATAAAGAAGTGCTTTTCCCATCCTTCTCCCTTTTCCCTCTTTTCAGGGAGAAGGAGGCTAATGGGGAGATCCCCCTTTTCTTGCAGATACTCTGCCAATATTCTTACTAAGTTCAGGTCACCACAGAGAAGGATTTTCATTTCTTTTTAGTTTTGAAGTGACTTAATCCCAGCCTTAAGAATTCAGAAGCATCTTTTGCTATATGATCAAGCTTACGCGAAATTTTGTTCATACGGATTTCTAAAATCAGTATAAGAACCAGTATTAAGAATACTATTGCACTGGTCATAAAAACTAAATACGGTTCCGCCATCTCTTCACCTCCATGATATAATTTAATTAATTATGATTAAGTTAAATTTCTCTCTCCTTCTTCTTATTTATCTTTTCCCCTGGTTGGTCATACTTGGCTACTTCTGGGTGAGGAACGAATCTCGCAAGAAGATGCGTATCCTTCCTCCTTCCCCTTCTCTCACTGTACGCTGCCCCATTTGCACGCATGTTTACCTCTCTTCTCCCCAGGGCGAGTATTCCCATTGCCCTCGCTGCGGTAGTATTAACTTAAAAGGTCCTTCCGTAGAAGATTGATGTCTGCTTCTTTCTTCTTTTCTTCCAGCCATTTAGAAAAGAACAGCTCTTTCTTCTCGGCTTCCAGCATTTTCTTAATTCTTTCGCGCATCTCAGGAGTCAAATCCTTTAAGGCAGGTTCTTCCTTTTTTAGAACCTGCACCAGTACAGCTTTATTCCCTATTACATATACCTGGCTTATTCCATTCTCCCGTAAGTCTTTTTTTAGTTGGGGGATATAACCTACTCCTGGGATAAATCCGGAAAGCAACATGGGCCCCTTTTCGTCTTTTTTGAATTTGTATTTTTTCTCCAGGGAGGATATATCTTTTCCCTCAGAGAGCTCAGCCCGTACTTTTTCAAGCAGTTGCTTTGCTCTCTCTATTTTTTGCTCTTCTAACCAGGCTTTTTTTACTTTTTCCTTGACGTCATCCCAGGCAGGGAGATAGCGGGGTTTCTCAGCATCTATTTTCAGCACTATGTATCCATTCTTCACCCTCAGAGGTTCACTGGATTCTCCCCTGGGGAGAGATTGGAGTTTGAGCAGGGAAATTCCTAACGTGGAATAGATATCCTGTCCTTTTATCCAGCCGGTGGTATGCACTTTTCTCTTTCCTTTCAGTACCTTTTCCCAGTCTTTTGCCTCAATCAAGTCCAGGGAAAGGTCAAAGGCTTTATTGTTTGCACTAATACGCGCTTTTTCTGCTCGTACCTTTTTCTCTATCACTGGCTTTGCTTTGTCCAGGGGAAGATACCCTGTATCCGAAGTCTTAAATTCATCCAAGTGCTTCTGGTAATAGTCTTTAATTTCCTCTTTATCAACCGTTATCTGCGGATAAAATTCTTTATCCTCCACCTTGATCCAGGTGATTTTGTAAAAAGGGCCTATCCTAAATTTATCCTTATTCTTCTCCATGTATGCTTTTAATTCGTTTTCTCCTATTTTGATATCTGAGGGCAGCTGTTCCGGTTCTTCGGTAAGGACAAGAAGAGTGTATCGAGTATTTTCTTCCTTGTATCTGTCTTCTACTTCCTTGTCAGAGACCTTTATCCGAGAGGTAACTAAGGCCTTCATTTTATTTATTAGTATATTCTCCTTGGCGGTAGTTTCTAAGAATTGAAGTTGCTCATCGGTTAGGTTATTCAAATATTCGGGACGGAAATTTCCTTTTTTGTCCTTGAAGTATGGCAGGGACTGGAAAAATTGCAGCAAATCCTTCTTGCTAACTTTTAAACGGTATTTCTTCGCTTCTCTTAACAAGATTGCCTTTTCCACCAGCCTCTGGTAAGCGAGTTGCTTTATTTTATTAGGATCCTTGATAAAGGGATATGCTTCTGAAAGCTGATTAACTTCCTGGTAAAAATCTTTCACATATATGGGAGTCCCATTAACCTTGGCCAGGATGTAAGGCGAGGGAGCCTGGGAGCGTGAATAGCCGTAAAAGAATATGAAGGCAGGGACAGTTCCTATTATGGTTATCCATAGGATAAGCCTTAACTTTTTCCGGAAGAATTTTAGCAGCATAACCTATTACCTCTCTTAAAGAATATAACGGGACAAATCAACATCTTCTGCCAGTCGGGAAAGTTTCTTCCTCACGTATTCCCGGTTCACTACTATCTTTTCTCCTTTTCTCTCCGGTGCAGTGAAGGAGATGTCTTCCAGGACTTTCTCCATGATAGTATGCAGTCTTCTTGCCCCTATATTCTCGGTTTTATCATTTACTTTTTCCGATATGGTGGCAATTTCATCCACTGCCGAGGGGAGCAATTTCAAGGTTACTCCCTCAGTAGCCAGAAGAGCCGTATACTGCTTGACCAGGGAATTTTCTGGTTCCAGCAGTATTCTCTTGAAATCTTCCTTGGTAAGAGATTTTAGCTCTACTCTTATGGGGAATCTTCCCTGCAGTTCGGGTATGAGATCCGAGGGACGGGCTACGTGGAATGCTCCCGCCGCAATAAACAAAACGTGGTCTGTTCTTACCATTCCGTACTTAGTGGGAACAGCGGTGCCTTCGATAATAGGAAGCAGGTCTCTCTGCACTCCTTCCCGGGAAACATCTGGCCCGCTGCCCTTTTCCCGGCCGGCAATCTTATCCAGTTCGTCCAGAAATACAATTCCCAAATTTTCTACCCGGTAAAGAGCTTCCCGGGTTATCTCTTCCATGTCCAATAACTTGCTGGTTTCTTCCTGTATGATTATTTTACGTGCTTCTTTGACTGTTGCCTTTCTCTTTTTTCTTTTCCCCGGCATCATTTTACCGAATAGTTCCTGGAAGTGCAGTCCCATCTCCTCCACGCCGGCAGAGGAGAATATTTCTACTACTGGCGTGATGGAAGATTCTACTTCCAGTTCTACGATTCTATCCTCCAGCTTTCCTTCCTGCAGCATTTTCCTGAATTTATCCCGTGTATTCAATGTTTCTTCATCTGTCCTATTCCCTGGTACAAGTAATTGCAGGAGTCTTTCCTCAGCAAGTGCCCGGGCTCTTTCCTGGATAAGCCGGGTTTTTTCTGCTTTTACCATGCTTACCGAGACATCTGTGAGATCCCTTATTATTGACTCTACATCTCTCCCCACGTATCCCACCTCGGTGTATTTAGTGGCTTCTACCTTGATAAAGGGAGCTTTAGCCAGTCGAGCCAGGCGGCGGGCAATTTCGGTTTTCCCCACACCGGTGGGCCCAATCATGATAATGTTTTTAGGAGCTACTTCATCCCGGAGGTTTGCCGGGAGATTCTGTCTTCTCCAGCGATTACGCAAAGCAATAGCCACACACTTTTTGGCTTCTTCCTGGCCTATAATGTATCTATCCAGTTCCCGTACTACTTCACGCGGGGTGAGATTATGGGAAATAAGTTTTTCGCTATTTTCTTCTTTCATAGCTCTTCTATGGTCATATTGTGGTTGGTAAAGACGCATATTTCTGCGGCGATGCGCAGACTTTCCTCCACTATTTCTTTTATGCTGAGAGAAGAGTGTTTTGTAAGAGCGCGGGCTGCGGATACAGCGAAATTTCCCCCGGAACCTATCCCTATAATTCCATCATCCGGTTCAATAACATCGCCGCTTCCGGAAAGCAGGAAGGAATGCTCCTTATCAGCCACTATCAAAAGTGCCTCAAGCCTTCTTAATGCGCGATCTGTTCTCCAATCCCTGGCCACTTCAATGGCGGCTCTGGTCAAGTTCCCCTGGAAACTCTCCAGTTTACCTTCGAATTTCTCCAGCAGGGTAAGAGCGTCCGCCGTGGAGCCGGAGAATCCTGCCAAAACTTTACCTCCGTATATTTTTCTCACCTTCTTTGCCTTGCCCTTTACCACACTTTCCCCCAGGGAGACCTGTCCGTCTCCTCCCATTACTGTTTTTCCCTTCCTCTGCACGCAAAGTATGGTAGTTCTATGCCATTCTATCTTCATATTTATACTATATTATCATAAAAGTTGGTATAATATGCACTGAGTTACAAGTTATACGGCAGGTTTTTTTATACGGCAGGTTTTTTCTGCCTGATATCATTGACTTTAGCTGTCAGGGAGGGAGTAATAATGAGGGTCAATAGAGAAATTTTCCGGCAGTACGATATAAGGGGAATTGTGGGGAAAGATGTGACAGAAGAGACTGCCTATTTAATAGGTAAGGCATTTGGTACTTACATTCAGGATAAAGCAGGGAAGAGGGTAGCGGTAGGTAGGGATGTGCGCTTATCTTCCACCTCTTTCAAGAATAGCCTGGTAAAAGGCTTACTCTCTACCGGCTGCGAGGTAATTGATGTAGGAGTAGTTCCTACTCCTGTTTTATATTTTTCTATCTATCATTTTGGTACCGATGGTGGGGTAATGGTAACCGCCAGTCATAATCCCAAAGAATATAACGGATTCAAGATATGTGTAGGATTGTTTTCTATCTATGGAGAAGAGATTCAAAAAATCTATCGGATGATTGAAGAAGGAAGCTTTAGGGAAGGCAAGGGAAGCGTTTCAGAGGCTGATCCCCGTGCCGCATATATTAAGGAGATCACCGGCAAGGTGAAAGTGGAGAAAGGTTTGAAAATAGCTGCAGATTTTGGGAATGGAACAGCGGGAGAAGTGGCTACTTCTCTTTTCCAGGAGCTCGGTGTGGAGTTGCTTCCGCTTTATACAGAGCCGGACGGAAGATTTCCCAACCATTTGCCCGACCCTACCATTCCTGAATACATGAGGGATCTTAGTGAGCTGGTCAAGAAAGAAAATGCACTTCTGGGCATCGGATTTGACGGAGACGGCGACAGGATAGGAGTGGTAGATGAGAAAGGAGATATAGTCTGGGGAGACAAGTTGCTGGGAATTTTTGCCAAGAAAGTGCTCAAAAACTTGCCGGGTGCAACCATTATCATGGATGTAAAGTGCTCCCAGGGAGTGGCTGAATATATAGAAAAGCTGGGAGGAAAACCTCTCATATGGAAAACGGGGCATTCGCTGATAAAGGAGAAGATGAGAGAAACTGGTGCTCCTCTCTCGGGAGAGATGAGTGGACACATGTTTTTCAAGGATAATTACCTGGGCTACGATGATGCTATTTTCGCCGCAGCTCGCCTGCTGGAGATAATCTCCGAGGAGCACAAGCCTATTTCAGAGCTTATAAACGAGATTCCTGCCTACTACTCTACCCCCGAAATCAGGGTGGATTGCCCGGAGAAAGAAAAAGCCAGAATAGTAGAAGATGTAAAAAACTACTTCAGCCAGAAGTTCCCTGTCATTGACGTGGATGGAATAAGATTCATAACTCCCAGGGGGTGGGGGCTTATACGAGCTTCCAATACTCAGCCAATCCTGGTGTTGAGATTTGAGGCAAAGGGGAAAGAAGCTCTGGAAGAGTTAAAGCAACAGGTTAAAGAAAGATTTAAAAAGTATCCGTTTCTACCATTAGACTGGTAAGGTTATGAGTGAAGATTATCATCAGATTAGAAAAGAAAAGCTAAAAAAGTGGAGAGAGGCTGGTATCTCTCCCTATGGTACACGTTTCCTCCCGCTTAATTCACTCCAGGAAATAAAAGATAATTTCCCTGCCTGGGAAGGAAAAGAAGCCAGGATAGCGGGCAGGATAATGAGTATTCGTGAACATGGCAAATCTGCCTTTATGGATATTCAGCAGGAAAGTGCAAGACTCCAGATTTACCTGCGTAAGGATATTGTGGGAGAAGATAACTTTGCCCGTTTAGATTGGCTGGACCTGGGAGATGTTATCGGGGCAGAGGGGGAAATTTTTAAGACCAGGAGCGGTGAGGTTACCCTGCTGGTTAAGTCTTTCGCTATACTTTCCAAATGCCTGCATCCTTTACCCCAGAAATGGTACGGCTTGAAAGATGTGGAAAAAAGGTACCGCCAGCGCTACCTGGACTTTCTGGTAAACCCGGAGGTAAGAAACATCTTCCTTACCCGAAGCAAGATAATTTCTCTACTCAGGAGATATCTGGAGGAGAAAGGTTTCACAGAGGTGGAGACTCCCATGATGCATATCTTGCCGGGAGGGGCACTTGCCGAGCCTTTTGTAACCCACCACAAAGCTCTGGACATAGACCTTTATTTGAGAATTGCCCCCGAGTTATATTTGAAAAGGCTCATCGTGGGAGGATGGGAAAAGATATACGAAATAAACCGGTCTTTTCGCAACGAGGGGATTTCACCCCGCCATAACCCGGAATTTACCATGCTGGAGCTGTACTGGGCATATGCAGATTACCAGGATTTGATGAAATTTACCGAAGAAACCCTGAGCAGGATAATCTACGAAGTATGCAAGAGTCAGGTGATTGAGTACCAGGGACAGAGTCTAAATGTTTCTCCTCCCTGGGAAAGGATTTCTTTTACGCATGCCTTTAAAGAGATAGCAAGTTTGGATTGGAGAGATGAAAAAGAGGTGGAAAAGAAAGCTTCAGAATGGGGAATAGGAGGGGATACCTACGGTAAAAACCTGGATGCTATATTCAAGAAAAGGATACTTCCTCATATTATTCAACCCACCTTTATTTATGATTATCCGCGCATTCTCTCTCCCCTGGCAAAAGGCAAAGAGAAAGACCTCACCGAGAGATTTCAACCCATAATCTGTGGTCTGGAATTGGGTAATGCTTATTCAGAGCTGAACGATCCCTTTGAACAGAGAGAAAGATTTATTCTGCAAAGAAAAGAAAAAGAATCGGGGGATCGGGAAGCCCATCCCATGGATGAGGATTTTGTGCATGCTCTGGAATACGGCATGCCTCCCGTAGCAGGCCTGGGCATAGGAATTGACCGGCTGGTAATGCTGGCCACAAATTCCTCAAGTATAAGAGAGGTGATATTGTTCCCTCTTCTGCGTCCTGAATGAATTGCCTGGTTTTCCTTACACTTAAGAGCCTAAAGGGAAAAAGGGACTCTTTTGCTCACTTTTCCACCCTGGTGTCCATTCTGGGAGTGAGCGTAGGGGTAGCAGCAGTAATTGTGGTTATGGGAGTAATGAGTGGTTTTGACGAAGAGCTGCAGAACCGGATACTCTCCTTTAAACCCCATATTAGTATAATCTCCTGGGAGAAATTTGCTTACCCTGTGACCTGGGAGAAAAAAATTCGTTCTCCGGAGATTACCGCAATCTATCCGGTGATCTGGGGAGAGGGGATGTTGAAGACGTTGAAAGATGTTCCCTTGAGCAAAGGGGTAATAATAAAAGGAATTCCCTGGAATAAGCTTCCAGATCTGAAGATTAAGCTAAATTACGAGGGCAAGGGAATAATTGTGGGGAAAGGGCTTGCCCGGAGACTGGGGGTTAAAAAAGGGGACAAACTTTTTCTCCTGACCACGCGTTTGGAGGGTAAGGTTTTGCCGGTAGCAGGGATAGCCGAGACAGGAATATACCAGTTTGATTCTTCCCTGGTGCTCCTCCCTCTTACCCAGGCACAAGAGCTTCTGGGCATGCAGGGAGAAATAAGCGGCATAGACATAAAGCTGAAAAACCCGCAAAAAGTAGAAGAGGTGAGAAAATACCTGGAGAAGTTTGTGCCGAAAAACTTTTCGGTACTTACCTGGAAAGAAACAGAGAAAACATTATTTGCCGCGTTACGCATGGAGAAGCTGACCATGTTTACCATTATGTCTCTCATCCTGATAGTAGCCACGCTTAGTATTACTGCTTCTCTTATCCTCAAGGTAATGGAGAAACAAAAAGACGTAGGAATTCTGCGTGCACTGGGTTTCACTCCCCGGGAGATAGGGAGAATTTTTCTCTATCAGGGTTTACTTATTGGAATTACCGGGGGGGTGATTGGAGAGGTTATAGCCCTGGCATTGGAGTTACTCATAAAGTACCGCAAGATAGTAAGCCTGCCTCAGGAGATATATTTCCTCTCCTATTTACCGGTGAAAATTGACCCCTGGATGTTCCTGTGGATTATGATTTTTTCTATATTTACCAGTCTCCTGGCTACTATCCTGCCCAGTTACCGTGCCTCACACATCGAGGTGTCCAGGGCATTACGTTATGAATAGTGATAAATTGGAAGCTCAGGGAATAGTTAAAAATTTCGTTTCCGGCGGGGAAACGATTGAAGTGTTAAAAGATATTTCCTTTACCATACAGAAAGGGGATTACCTGGTAATAGCCGGCCCTTCCGGTGCGGGTAAATCTACGCTTATCCATATCCTAAGCGGACTTCTTTTTCCTACTGAAGGCAAGGTAATATGGAGGGATAAAAACATTTACAACTTTTCCGAGGAAGAAAGATGCTCCTGGAGAAGAGAAAACGTAGGCCTGATTTTCCAGTTTTTTTACCTTCTCTCTGATCTTACTGTCCTGGAAAACATTTATGTGGCAGGCTGGAAAAAATGGGGAAGGGAAAAAGCAAGGGCAAAATCGATAGAGATATTGAAAGAGCTACACCTGGAACATTTAAAAGACCGATATCCCCAGGAAATTTCCGGCGGGGAACAGCAAAGGGTAGCCATGGGCAGGGCAATTATTAATGAACCCCACTTTATCTTTGCAGATGAACCCACCGGCAACCTGGACAGGAAAAGCGGAGGAGAGGTAATCAAGACCCTGGAAGAAATCCGCGAGAAAAGAAATACAGCTTTGATAATAGCCACCCACCGGGTAGACTTGATAGAGAGAGCCGATAAGGTGATTCAATTGTGAGAAAGGCATTAGACACTATAGACTTGAGACGTTAGACCGGGAGAGTGGTTAGTAGCGGGTAGTGAGTAGTTAATAAGTGAGTAAGTGAGAGGGGAAAGATGCAGGATACCAGCTTTACCTGTCATACCCGCAGAAGCCCCGATGTGTATCGGGGTCCGGGATTCCTTCGGAAGGTTTAGGGTTTTTCCCAATGCTAGCCTTACCTGTCATGCCTACGAAAGCAGGCATCCAGGAGAGACTAATAAGACCTTAGACTGTAGATTTTAGGCTGGGGGAATAGTAGAGTTGGTTACCTGGGAGAAAGTTTTGAGTTTGTGATTTGTAGTTTATTTAGAATTTAGGGTTTGTTGTTTAGAGTTTTATGTTTAGGGTTTTTCGATAAGGTGGAGTGATAGATAGAACTCGCAACTTTTTTAAAGTTTATCCCGAGCATATATCGGGATGATTTGGGATTTTTCAAAATAAGGGGGGGAATATGCAAAATAAAATCAATCCCTGGGTAGAGGGAAGAAGAGAGGAGTACTTAAGGGACCTGGTAGAAAAATTCTTTTACTGCCGGGAAATTTTTGCCCGGATCTGGAAGGAGTTTCAGGAACAAGGGAAAGTGGACGGGGAAGTTATGGATGAGTTTATAGGAACAGCGGAGGAGAGGGGTGTGTTGTGGCAATTGAAAGACTTGACCCATGCTCTTCTGGATAGACCGTTAGAAAGGATTACACATGATTTTGCTTTCGAAAGGTCTATTCACCTTCTTTTCCATGATTTAATGAGTTTCAAGGAACACGTGTATGTAGTAAATCAATTTACCGAGACCATATCTCAAAAATATTCTACCGGTGATCGGAAGCTTACTCTAGTGCTTAAAAAATTTCAACACTTAGTCTCCATCATGGAGGAAGAAATCCCGGAGGAGATAAAATTAGCTCACTCAATGTTCGACATAGCCAAGGATTTGCTCCGTTCCATGCTCCCTCGCTGGAAAGGGAATGCACTAATCATAAGATACCTCCTGGATAATTCCTCCATTCTGGAAAAAAATTACGGGAGGGGAGCAAGCAAAAAGATTCTGGAAGAAATATTTCCAGAGGGGATAGAATATGCCTACCTTGTGGTAGCAGAATGGTGTAAAAGAAGCGGGAGAAATGATACCGGGCTGAAATACATTCGAAAGGCAGAGAAAATAAATCCAGAGAACAAAAAGATAAAAGCGCTTAAAGAAAAAATGCAATGATGGATTATCACCTTCACACCTCTTTGTGCGGTCATGCCCGGGGGAGGATGGAGGATTACGTTAAAAACGCTATCCAGGCTGGACTGGAAGAGATAGGTTTTTCTGGCCACTTCCCTCTCTTTCATATTACGGATAGAAAATTAGCCAGTAATCTTTCTATACCAGAAGAAAAATTCCCCCTTTATGTAGAGCAGGTACTGGATTTAAGAAAGAAATTCCCTTCCATAAAAATCAGGCTGGGCTGTGAAGTGGATTATATCCCGGGTTATGAGGAAGAGATAAAAAAGAGGTTACAGCCGTATTCCTTCGACTATGTAATGGGGTCTGTGCACTTCCTGGACGGGTTTCTCTTTGACCACCCGGATTACATAGAAGAATGGGAGAAAAGGGATGTGGACGAAGTGTACAGAAATTATTTTTCCCGCTTGCTTCAATGTATCGAAACAGGGCTCTTTGATATTATTGCCCATCCTGATCTGGTAAAAAAGTTCGGGTTTTTCCCGAAATTTTCCCTGGGCTATCTCTACCAGGAAATTGCCCGTGCACTGCGAAAAAATAACATGGTAGCAGAAATAAATACCTCCGGGTTAAGAAAGCCAGTACAAGAAATTTATCCCTCGCTGGATTTCCTGAAAATTTTAAGGAAATACCAGGTGCCTATAACCCTGGGTTCTGATGCTCATTCTCCCGAAGAAGTGGGTAAAGATCTGGATAAGGCTAAAGAATGGGCAAAGGAGGCAGGATACAAGGAATATGCCAGTTTCTCCGGAAGAAAGTTTCGTCTCCTTCGTTTTCCTTCCCCCTGAGCCTGGAGTAGAATTAGACTATAGACCTGAGACCTTAGACTTTAGACAGGGAAAAGAGATAAATGAGTAAAGGAAAGGTACAAAAGCACAGAGGGGGTAGGAGGCGGTGGACGACTTACGTATGACGTTTCTCCCGACGCCTGTCCGCTCCCCCCGATGGGTATCGGGGCAGGGCCACCAAACCCAACTGATTGCCAGTCTTCCGGGAGGAAGTTTTGGGGGTTAGAATTTGAAATTTGGGGTTTGTTTGTGATTTGGAGCTTGTGATTTGAGATTTATTATCGGTAATCCCTTATCTCTCTGGTGGATAATAATCATTGTTCTCTGGATGGGGGTAACTCTTTTCACTTATAGGCGTTTGAGGAGAATAGGGCAGAGGTACCCGCGTCTCTGGATGCTTAGATTTGTTTCCTTCCTTCTCCTGTTCATGCTTATCCTGTCGCCCATCTTTGTTTTTGAGAAGAAAAGCAAGGGAAAGTTGGCTGTGCTCATTGATAATTCTTTGAGCATGTCCATTCAGGACCCGGAGTTTCCCGGAGGCAGGCTCTTCACCGCGAAAAAATTTTTAGAGGAGATTCTTCCCTCTCTGGAGAAGAAATTTAACCTGCGTATCTTCACCATTTCTCCCGGGTTGAAAGAGATAGAAAAAGAAAAGTTAAAAGATTTACAGGCTACTGGTAAAGATACAGATATTGATAGTGCCCTGCGTGATGTGAGAAAAGACAACATTGAGGCAGTACTTCTCATTTCGGACGGTAATGCCACTTCTCCCTTCAAGAATTCCCCCTCCTTTCCCGTCTATACCCTGGGAATAGGGGCTAAGGAGAATTACCCAGACATAAGCATTGAGGCGATTAGTGGTAAAAAGATAGTTTCTCCCGGGGAAAATCTTACCCTGAAGGTAAGGGTGAGTAATTCCCTGAACCGGAAAGTTTCTACCACGCTGATAGTAAGAGAAAAGGATAAAGTCATAGCCAGAAAGGATGTAAAGCTTGGCAGAGGAGAAAATGATTTACTTTTCAACCACACGTTTTTTAAACAGGGTAAGTACCGGTTGCAATTTGAGGTTTTACCTGTGGCTGGAGATTCCCTTCCGGATGATAACCGGAGAAACTTTCACGTGGTGGTGATGAGAGAGCGGGCAAAAGTGTTTCTTATGGCAGGTAAGATTTCCTGGGAGGTGAAATATCTAAAAAAGCTACTTGAGAATAATCCATCTTATCAACTAAAATACTATATCCGCGCCGGGGAAACAGTGTTCCTGGGTGAAAAGTTTCCCGGCACAGAGGACCTCTCGCTTCTGATCATTTGTCAGCTTCCTTCTCCCTTGCTGCCTTCCTGGGGAAAAATAAAGAACTGGCTGGAAGAAGGAGGAGGCTTAATAATTATAGGGGATAGCGATTCATTCCCTTTGCAGGCACCACCTCAATGGGAAAAGATTCTTCCTTTGCAGGGATTGAAAGGATGGTCTCCCCGCCAGCTCCCCCTTGCTTTTACCTCTGAAGGCAAGACTCATCCCATGTTCTCTGCCTTGAGTAACAACAGCCTACCTTCTATCCAGGGCGCCTTACTCTTTACCCGGATTCCCCCGGCCGGATTACCCCTTTTACAGGTTTCTTACCAGGGTAACAGATTGCCTGTAGGGGGGCTATTGCGATACGGTAAAGGCAAAGTCTTTTTACTGGGCACCGCTTCCACCTGGAGGTGGAAGTTGAAAGGAAAAGTTCCCTACTCCACATTCTGGCTTTCTATATTTGAATACTTTGTGCCCGAGAGAGAAAACATGGAAGAGGGTTATATCCTTTACACTGATAAAGACTACTACTCAAAAGGGGAAAAGGTCAAGATAATGCTAAAAGCGGGAAAAAAGGAAAGCGAGTTCTCTCCCCGGGATTTAAAAGGAAAAGTCCTGCAGGGGGAAAAAAGTTTCCCTTTGCGACTCCTGCCTTCTGCTCCATATATGTTTACTGCGACTTTTTCCCCCCGGCGCACAGGTAAATATACCGTGCAGGTGGTTACTCCCGAGGGTAAAAAGAGCGGGGAATTTTACTACGGCGACCCTTTCATAGAGTGGAAAGATACCTCATTAAAAAAGGATTTCTTGCAGGAACTTGCACTTCAGACTGGAGGGCAATATTTCTCTCCGGCTGCTTCGCCGGATTATGTAGCCTCCCAAATAATCACAAAGAAGGGGAAGAATATTTCCAGGGTGCCCACGGCCCCAGCCTTGCTTTTCTATCTCCTGATTCTCCTGTTTCTTACCCTGGAGTGGTTTCTCAGGAAGAAATTTCATCTTCCCTGAGTAATCTTTCCTCGCGCAGGATGAGTTCCAGGACTTTCTTCCCAATTTCTGGCAGCAGCTTATACTCGGGAAGACTCTCTATCTCAGAAAGACGGACTTTCTCTTTTATTTGTCCCAGCAAGTTTTCCACTTTTTTAAGGTAAGCAAACTCCGGCAGATCATAGAGAATGGGAGCCTTACCGTGATTTGCCATTCCCCAGCCGTAGATTATGTCCGAAACAGGAGAGGCTACTACTGGATGACAACCGCCCGGTAAAGCAATTATACTTTTATCTCTTACTATGAACGAAAACCAGATGTCTAGATCTTTGTCAAATACCAGTTGCACAGGGTAAGAACCTATTTCCTCTCCTTTGAAGCGGGAAATATGGTAGTAAACTTCCTCGTGATCCGATTGTTTACCAGAAGGGTCATCTAAATCGTGTATATGCAGGGGTGTGCCTGACCATAGCCCGGGAGGAGAATAGGTCTCTCCCACGGCAAGATTACTGGTTTCATTGCCCGGGGTTACCAGGGTAACCACGTCCCTTCTCCAGAAAGCTTCCCCCCGGGAAACATATTTTTTGCTTCCCTGGGGAATAAAGCAGGCAGGTAGGTCTTTAAAAGCAGGAGCACTGTAAAATATTACTTCCCCTTCTCCGGTGAGGGTAAAGCGGGAATCACTCCCCACGTAAATGGCAGAAGCATTATTTTCTCCATAGGGAGGAGCAAAAGGCCCTCCCTTTCTGTCCCCTTCCCATCGCTTACCCCCTACTTCTATTCTGAAATGTCCTTCCTGTGGCACCAGTACTACTTCCCTGTCTCCCGTTTCCCTTGTGAAAGGCCCTTCCTTAAGGTCGTAGATGCCAAATTCCAGTATATCAAGCGGTATTTCCGGCGAAGAGGGGTCAAGAATTGTTCCCTTCCCGCCTTCCTGGTAGGGAAAGAATAGTTTTGCTTTCCCAGACTTAATTTCCCGAGCGTATTTTTTAATTGTAGTTGCCATGTTTCAACCCTCCTGCCAGATTTTAACACAGGTTGAAAAGAGAAGAAAAGCGTCTATAATATAAAAACAAACAAGAAGGAATGGAATGAGAAAAGAAAAGCTATTTTTTATCTGGCTGATGGTTGGTGTTTCTGTATTTAATCTTGGTTTTATTAAAATTTTTCGCCCTCCTGCCTCTAAAAAACAAGCAGAAGAGAAAAAACCTTATCTCTGCCAGAGGGCAAAAGGCAAGATAACTATAGACGGCAAATTGGAAGAGGAAGCCTGGAAATCCGCTTATCTCCCGGAGAATTACACCAATGCCGGGGAACTCTCTACTTCTCCTCCCTTTTCTGTTTATACTTTACCGGTATGAGGATTATGCTTCCCTGAAGTTTGTGGAATGAAAATAAAAAATATAGGGATATTTATCGTAGAAGTAGCTCGCATAGAAACTACTGTCAAAAAGTTCGGGAAAAGGTTTATTAAAAGAGTTTTCCATCCTGAGGAGTTACTCTCCCTTAATCCCCTACATATATCAGGCAAAATGGCAGGGAAGATAGCAGTAAGTAGAATTATCGGGGGAGTATGTTATAAAGACATAAAAATCACCTCGCAGGGAGGCAAACCAGAAGTAATCCTGCAGGGGAAAGCCAGGATTATGGCAGAGAAAAACAATATTCGATCCATTAAACTGAGCATTTCGCACGAAAAAAAACGCGCTTTGGCAATAGCAGTGGGAATTAGACTGTAGACTGGAAGAGGTGAGTAAGTGGGTAGGTTAGTAGGAAAGGTTCCCTGCCTCCCGACTGCCTCCCGACATCTGTCGGAAGGAAATTCAGGATTTAGAATTTTGTGTTTAGGGTTTAAATTGTTATGCCTTCAGTAATAGATGAGATACTTGCCCGGGCAGATATCGTGGAGGTAATCTCCTCTTACTATCCCCTGAAGAAAGCAGGGAAAAATTACAGGACAAATTGCCCTTTCCATTTAGAAAAAAAACCTTCCTTCACTGTTTCTCCTGAAAAGCAGATATTTCACTGTTTTGGCTGTGGCGCAGGAGGAAATGTCATCAACTTCATCATGCTGCAGGAAAAGGTAGAAAGGAGGGAGGCCATAAAAATCCTGGCAGAAAGACTGGGAATAAAAATCGGAAGAGAAGATGCCCGCATCCTTTCCCTTTACAAATTGTTGGGTGAAGC
Source organism: Caldisericota bacterium (assembly GCA_013152825.1). Lineage (GTDB taxonomy): Bacteria > CAIJMQ01 > CAIJMQ01 > JAADFP01 > JAADFP01 > JAADFP01. The sequence goes on from JAADFP010000158.1 coordinate 26,193, forward strand.
CTGCCAGATATTCCATAATTTCCTCCTTTCACCAATAGGAAAGAGAGCACACGATTACCTGAAAGAAAGAGGGATAACCCCTGAAACGCTAAAAAAATTTTCTCTTGGCTATGTTCCCTCCGGAAAAGCCTGGTTTAATGAATTAAGGAAAAAGGCAGGAAGCGATGCAAACCTTATCAAGACTGGATTAGCCCTGGAGAGGGAAGGGAGGATATTCCCCTATTTCTGGGATAGGGTAATGTTTCCCATTTTTAACCTTTCAGGAAAAGTTGTAGGATTTGGCGGCAGGATGCTCAGGGAAGGAGAACCGAAATACTTAAATTCTCCCGAAACTTCTGTTTTTGAGAAGGGGAAGATTCTCTATGGACTGAATATTTCCCGGGGAGAGATTGCAAAAAAGAAAACAGCTATACTGGTAGAAGGGTACATGGATTTGTTGGCCCTTTACCAGGCAGGTATTGAAAATGTCTGTGCTTCTCTGGGAACCTCTTTTACTCCCCACCAGGCTTCCCTCCTGCGGCGATTTGCCGAGAGAGTGGTTATTCTTTACGATCCTGATGAAGCGGGACAGGATGCCAGTTTAAGAGCCCTGGAGTCCCTCTGGAACGAGGGGATAAAAGTAGAAGTGGTAATTCTCCCTTCCGGAGATGACCCAGATTCCTTCCTCAAGCACAGTGGAAAGGAAAAACTATTGCAACTTCTGGAAAGCGCCCAGGATGGTTTCGAATTTTACTTTCACAGGCTGAAAGAAAAAGAACAGGGAAATACCAGGAAGATTATGGAGCGATGTTTTTATTTCTGGCAGGACCTGAAGGATGTATGGATGCGGGATACCCTGATCCAGCGGGGAGCAGAATTATTAAACATTGATGTCTCTGTGCTCAAAGATGCCTGGAAGAGTTTCAGGAAGAAAAAATGGTCTACTGTTACTGAATCTCTCACTTTACCTGCCAAGCCGGAGGAACAATATCTTCTTTCCCTCTGTTTAAATTTCCCCTCTGTAAGAGATAGAATTTTTACCGCCTTGTCCCTGGAGGAGATAGAAGACCCGACTATTTCCCGTATTTTTGCTCTACTAAAGGAAAAAAAAGATGATCCCTTTTCTCTATCCACTTTTTTAGAAAATCTGGAAGATAAAGAAAGAAAATACATATCTGCCCTTCTATTGAGGGGTATTCCTCACTCTGACCCGGAAAAGGAATGCGATGATTGTCTGAGAAAAATAAAAGAGCAACGCACCCGTAAGAAAATCAGGGAACTGCAGGAAAAAATAAGGCGTGTAGAGAAAGGAAGTGAGGAAGAAAAAAACTTATTAAAGACACTACAGGAATTAATGAGAAGAGATACGGCATAAATGGTATAATTTGGAGGGAAAAAAGATGAGAGCCCTAAATAAAGTAGCGAGAATGTAAAAATGTGGGATTTTATCAGCAGGGGAGGATACCTTATGTATCCTCTTCTTTTCTGCTCAGTTTTGTCTCTTGCCGTTATCATTGAAAGGGTGATCTCTCTTTCCCAGAAGGCAATTTACCGGTTACCCTTTATTGAAAAAATAAAAGAATTTATCACCCGTGGCAAGATTCTGGAAGCCATAGAATTCTGCGAGAATTACAATTCTCCTCTTTCCCGGGTAGTAAAAGCAGGGCTTATACACCATGACCGCAGCAGAGAAGTTATAAAGGAATCCATGGAAACCCAGATAACTGAGGAGATACCGCAACTCGAAAAATTCCTGGGGGTTCTGGCTACTCTGGCTGCAATATCTCCTCTCCTTGGGCTCCTGGGTACCGTATCAGGAATGGTGCGGGTATTTGCTGCCATAGAGAGTGCAGGTGGACAGGTTGACCCGGGAACCCTGGCCGGCGGAATATGGGAAGCCCTTCTTACTACTGTTTTCGGGCTGCTGATTGCTATTCCCTCTCTGGTAGCATATAACTATTTTACTGCTCGGGTGCGTGCTCTGGTGCAGGAAATGGAACTTGCTTCCAGGAATGTAGTGGAGATAATAGAGACCTCGGAAGGCCCTGTATGAGAGAAAGGCGTAATTTTATTATTTGGCCTGAACTTACGCCTTTAGTTGATGTAGTCTTTATCCTGCTGATTTTTTTCGCTCTCTCCTCTTCTTTCCTTATCTTGCCGGGAGTGAAAATAAAACTCCCTGCCTCCGGATTTGCCTGGAAGAAAGAAAAAAACGAAATTCATATTACGCTTACTTACGATAACCTGCTTTTCCTGGAGAATAAACCCATTTCCTGGGACCAGCTACCCCTTCTCTTACACCGGGAGTCCCTCCGCTACTCTGCACCGCTTCTCATTATCCAGGCAGACAGGGATGTGCGTTATGGGAAAGTGGTAAAAGTGATGGACCTGGCCAGGGAGGCGGGGATAAAGAGGTTTGCCATCGCCACGGAAAGAAAAGAGGAAAAATGAAAAAAGTAGCCATCTTTGGCGTGGGTTTTATGGGAGGCTCCCTGGCGCTTGCTTTGAAAAGAAAATCCCCGAATATAAAAATTTTTTGGGACTGGGAAGAAATGAGAAAAAATTACAGGCCGCAGAAAGCCTGGGAATAATTGATGAAGCGGTAGAGCACCCTCCCTCGGATACTGATATTTTAGTCATTTCCATTCCAGTAAGAAGTATCCCCGAAGTTTTGAAGGCTATGCTTCCCCACATTTCTCCTGCCACCCTTGTGACAGATATGGGAAGCACTAAATCCTGGTTAGTGGAAGAGATTAATAGTTTTATCCCTCCTTCCCATACTTTTATTGGCAGCCATCCTTTCTGCGGTTCGGAAAAACAGGGAATGGAAGCAGCTAACCCTGACATTTTCCCTGGTTCTATCTGTTTTATTACTCCTGCCCGCCAGGAGAAGGAAGAAAACGTAGCTTTTTTGAGAAAGTTCTGGGAAGGTGTGGGGATGCGAGTAATCTCAACCTCCCCGGAGGAACACGACCACATACTTGCCTATACCAGCCACCTGCCCCATTTCGTTGCCTTTACTCTAACCAACTCTCTTCCTGATAAATTATGTTCTCTGGTAGGGAAAGGTTTTTTAGATACCACCCGTATAGCCCGAAGTGGGATAGAATTATGGGAGGATATTTTTCTCACCAATAAAAAAGAAATGCTAAAAGCTATTTCCTCTTTTGAAAAAGAATGGCGAGAGTTCAAAAAGAGGTTGCAGGAAGAGAAAGGGCTTGGGAGATATAATTTGTAAAGCAAGAAATAAGCTTCAAAGATAACGGGTACAGGTAAGCTTGATTTACAAGATGCAGTATGAATTATCTAATTATACCCAATATTTTCTTTTTATCCGAAATCATGGGAAATGTTATTGCACCTCTTGACAAAAGCCCTCATTTAAGTTATCCTAAAAACCAAGGGATTTTGAAAGTGAGAATTTATACTTTTGGGATTTAAGTGTGGATGTGGTATTATTGTCTCGAGAAAGGAGGGAAATGATGCGAAGCGGCGTAATTTTTGGGTTAGTTTTGTTTCTTCTGGGCACGATGGTAGCCCCAGGTTTTTCAGCTGAAAAAATTACTCAGGGCGATTTTGCTATGCTTTTAGTAAGGGTACTCGGTATGGAAGGTAACCTGCCACCTGCTGCTACAGTAGAAGATTATGGTAACTTACTATCTTCTCTAGGTATAGAGCCAGCGGACGGTTGGGATTATGGAGTACCTCTTACCCTGGGAGACCTCTATGATATGCTCGACATTTATGGGAAAGGGGACAGAAGTAAAAAGTTAACGCTGGATGAAGTTTTGAAAATTCTTGAGAAATGGGTAGGAGAAGTTCCTACTTACGTACCAGAAACAGCACCAGTAAGTGCGATATCTCCTGTATTTTAATTAAGGATGGGAAAAAGGAGGGAAAAAATGGGAAAGAAATGGAGGACAGGTTTTTTATTAGGTTTGTGTCTCCTTATGGTATCTTTTTATGCACAGGGAGCAGGGCTCAAGATAAAGCCCTCGCTTAATATTTCTTCCGAATATAACACAAATATTAACCTGAGTGCCGATGATAAGGAGAGCAGCTGGATTACTTATGTAAGACCGGGACTTTCTATTCAGGCCCCGCTGGAGAATTTTTATGCCGAGCTATCCTACTCTCCAACTTTTGCCTATTTCAGCAAGGATAAGGACTACAATTACAAAGCAGATATGTTAAAAGGCGTTCTCAGATACAATATTGGGCCGC
>JAADFP010000159.1 GCA_013152825.1 Caldisericota bacterium
GACCCGAAATACCTTTATTGGAGTAAACGGTAAGCAGTGAATTGGTATCTTAGTTACCTGGTAGCCTGGTTTCCCGAGGAGAATGCCTTAGGCCATAGCTTTAGACGGGGGAGGATGGTTAGTAGCGAGTAGATAGTAGCGAGTAGTTAGGGGGAAGGATAGAGGAGGTTTTCTGCCAAATTGCCCTTCTCTTGGGTCATTTTGTCCTAAGTAATATATGAGGCACGCCTGAATACCTTGGGCTAAAATGGCACGAAATTTGCAACTCTTATAATTGGCATGAGGGGAAAAATGAAAGAAAGGATAAAAGGGCTTACCCTGATAGAGTTAACCGTGGTGATTGCTCTCATATTCCTGCTGATGGGGATAATTCTTCCCCAGGGTTTGAAGATGAGGGAAAGAGCCAGGATTGCCAAAGGTAAAATTGCAGCTTCATAATATTGCGGAAGCTTTGGAGAGTTTTCGGAATCAGGAGGGAGAGTACCCTATTAGCTTAAGTGAGCTGGGCAAAGAGGATCCTTATGGGGTGAAAAAGTACTTTACCCAGCTTCCTTTAAAAGATCCCTGGGGGAATTCGTATTTCTACGATGCCTGGGAGTATGGGGGGACTGTCTATGCTTCTCCTCTTTTAAGAAGGGACACTCCTCCCCGCTGGGAAACTCTTCGCTTCTATGCCACTCCGGGAAAATATACTATGATTCTTCATCTAAACAAGGTGAGTTCTGCCCGGGTAATATTAAATGGAAGGGAAGTTTTTCGCCCCTGCTGTTTTAACAGGCATACCCAGACAGTTACCCGGGAAGTAACCCTGAGCTCTTCTAATACTATAAAAGTGAGGATTACTTCTGATCCCAATGCTACCATGCAGATTGAAATAATATATCCTCTGCCGGAAGGAGATTTCTCCTCTTCTTCTTTACCTCCTATGGAGTATGCAGAAAAGGGCTATAACTGGTCTTCGATTTACGGGAAGGATTACTATCCGGGATTTCTCCTGGGAAGTTACGGGAGAGACGGAAAACCAGGAGGAGAAGGTTTTAACAAAGATATAATATATGGTAAGGTGGAAGAATGAGATGGAGAAGGCAAATCCTGGTTAGACCGCGGGAGCAGGTGAGGGTGGGGATTTTTATTTTCGTCCTCATACTTTTTATTTCGTCTGCGCTTCTCTGGTCATTTTTTTACTATACTGTTTCTCTTATTGAAGACTCTATCTCTCCTAAAACCGTTCAGCTACTTTATCCTCTGAAGGAAAAAATTGTGGAGATGGCAAAATGGGAGTTTACGCTACTTATTTTTGCTGCTCTACTGGTAGGGATAGGCAGTGGAATAATTTTCTCACATGCTTTCCTGGGCCCCCTTTATCGACTGGAAAAGCATTTACGGGAATGGGATGGGAAAAAACCCCTGAAGAAGATAAGTTTCAGAAAATCGGATCTTCTTCATTTTATTGCCCATGCTTTTAACTCTGCCCTGGAAAAATGCGGAAATAAGAATAGAAAAGACTAAGCTTGCTACACCTGCTCTACTTTTTCAGCAAAAACTATCTCAGGTAAATGTATAGTAAGCAGATTCTGGGTGTCTGATTACCTGGCACCAAAGTTTCCTGGAAGGGATTTCTGGGGTTAAATAAAAAGGTGGGGGGAAAGATAAAACTGGAGCATACATCGGATGCAACTCAGAACTACTTTAGAGTTTATCTTCACGCAGATGGGAAAAATTGCTGATGCGGACAGTGCGATAACAGCTCTCAAATAAGTACAAAAGGAGCCCCAGGGGAGAAATCATCAAACTTCCTGATATGCACTTTTAGAAGAGCTTGCAGATCCTATACCCTTTCTCCCCTGGGTAATACGATCTCAGATCTCTTTCAGCTTCTCAACCCGGAGTTTCTTCACCTTGGGTTGTTGATAGTGTCTGGCAACCAGGCCGGTGCGTTGGCGGGTTTTTTAACTTTTTCTACGGATCCTTCAAATACATGGACGCGATAGTACCCGTCCTTCTTTTTGCCGTGTTCTCTTAGTTTGATCAGGCCGTCACTGTCTTTCAACCCGCGGGTGGCAGCTTTCAGAGCAGCACCTCGTGCTCCCTTGCTCCGGAAGGTATGTTCTTCCTTCCCATTTATCCTCAAGGAGTACACTTTGACTTCTCTCACCTTTTCTCACCTCCTTTCTTGCCTATCTTTTGAGTTATTATAATTTTGAGTTATTATAATGCAAAAAAGAGATAATGTAAACAAATCGCGTTGCTTCGGGCAAAAAAACGCCAAAAAACGGGGGAAATCGGAAGAAAGTTAGGGGAGACAGGAAGCTTTAGGCCATAGACTTTAGCGTGTAGAGTCGGGGAGTAGTTAGTAGACAGTAGTGAGTAGCGGGTAGCGAGGGGGGTAGTGGTTAGTTTTGGGTTATGAGTGTTGAGCTGAGAGGAAGATGCAGGATACTGGATTCCCTCTTTCGCGGGAATGACAAAGGAGAGACTGGATGATACAGGAGGCAGAAAGAAGGCAGGGGAGAGACGGTGGACGAACAACGTATGACGTTTCGAGCTACGCAACCGCAACCGATCAACGAGTTAAACTATAGACCTTGAGAGGCCCCGGGATTCAAAAGAGCAAAATTCTGGTATAATTGGAAGCGAAAAGGGAAGACTGATTTGTCAATCTTCCTTTCTGTTGTAAGATGATTATTAAAGAGGCATACGCACGAGCCGGGCTAATCGGCAACCCCTCTGATGGATACTATGGGAAGACAATTTCTCTAAGTATCAAAAATTTTCGCGCCCGGGTAACTCTCTACGAATCGCCTCGCCTGCATATTATGCCTTCTCTAAAAGATAGGAGTGAATTTAAAAACGTAGAAGATTTCCTCCAGAGTGTTCATCTCTATGGCTACTACGGGGGGATAAGATTGGTGAAAGCTATACTAAAGAAGTTTGTAGAATACTTCAGAGAAAAGAAAGGAAGCCTGCCGCAAAAGAATTTTACCCTGGAATATGAAACGAATATACCCCGGGGAGTAGGATTAGCCGGGTCAAGTGCCATAATTACGGCTACCCTGCGCTGTTTAATGGGCTTTTATAACCTGAAAATACCTCTTCCTCTCCAGGCAAATTTAATCTGGAAAGCAGAGACAGAAGAATTGGGCATACCAGCCGGTCTCCAGGACCGGGTAATCCAGGTATACGAGGGGTTGGTATATATGGATTTTTCCCGCGAATTCATGGAAAAACATGGAAAAACAGGGATACGGACACTACGAGCCTCTCAATCCAGATGCACTCCCTTCCCTGTTTATTGCCTACCGGGAAGACTCGGCAGAGAGGTCGGAAATCCCTCATTCTAATCTGCGTGAACGCTTTGAAAACGGGGAGAGAAAGGTAGTGGAGGCCATGAAGGAATTTGCCCGCTATACTGAAGAAGTGAGAAAACTTTTGCAGGAAAACAGGGGGGGAGAGATAGGCCAATGGCTGGATAGGAATTTTGCCTTAAGGAGGAGACTCCTTCCGCTTCCTCCTCAACATGTAGAACTGGTGGAAGTGGGGAAAAAATTAGGCAGTGCAGTTAAATTCTGCGGTTCCGGTGGAGCAGTAATCGGGGTTCTTCCTCCTGGCAAGGAAAAGGCACTAAGGGAAGCCTACCAGGCAATAGGAGCAAAGGTTATTCTACCCCGGATAAAATAATTATGATAGAAAAAGCTGTGATTCCTGCGGCAGGATTCGGCACGCGTTTTTTACCTGCCACCAAGGCCCAGCCCAAAGAGATGCTACCCGTGGTGGATACCCCGGCTATACAGATGGTGGTGGAAGAAGCAGTCAAATCAGGCATAGTGGATATCCTTATCATCACCGGGAAGGGGAAAAGAGCTATCGAAGATCATTTCGACCGGCACCCGGAGTTGGAGAGAGAACTGGCCAAAAAAGGAGCCAAAAAAATATTGCAACACATTGAAGAAATAAGTAACCTGGCGGCATTTCATTATGTGCGGCAGAAGGAGCTTAGAGGATTGGGGAATGCCATATATGAAAGCAGGTTCCATGTGGAAGGGGAGCCATTCTTAGTGCTTCTGGGAGATACTTTGATAGCTTCCAATCCTCCCTGTTCCAGGCAGTTGATGGAGATTTACAATAAATTCAAATGCACCATAATCGGGGTAGAAGAAGTAGAAGAGCACAAGGTTAAGCGGTACGGGATAGTCAAGGGAAAAAGGATAGAGGAGAATATCTTTGAAGTGGAAGACTTAATTGAAAAACCCTCCCCGGCAGAAGCTCCTTCCCGGCTGGCTATTGGAGGAAGGTACGTCCTGCTACCAGAGATTTTTTCCTACATTGAGAAGACTCCACCCGGCGTAGGCAAAGAAATTCAGATAACTGACGCACTAAAACTCATGCGCAGGGATGGACATAGAATACTGGCCTATAAATTTGAAGGGAAAAGATACGATATCGGGAACATTCTGGATTATCTGGAGACAGTAGTTGATTTTGCTCTTAAAAGAGAAGATATTGGTGATAAATTCAGGAAAATATTAAGGAGTAAATTATTATGAAGAAAAGCATTCTGGTAACTGGCGGAGCAGGCTTTATAGGGTCACATTTATGTGAAGAACTTTTTAATAGAGGATATCGGATAATCTGTGTGGATAACCTCATCACCGGGTGCGCAGAAAACCTAAAAGGAATTATAGATAAAGAAGATTTTACTTTTATTTCCCATGACATAACCAAGCCTCTGCAGATAGAAGACCCTCTCTTTGCCGTGTTGCACTTTGCTTCTCCCGCTTCCCCTATAGATTACCTGAAATTCCCGGTGGAAACACTGCTTACCGGTTCCCTGGGAACCTGGAACCTTCTTAACCTGGCCAGGGAGAAAAAAGCCCTCTTTATGCTCGCTTCCACCTCTGAAGTCTACGGGGACCCCTTAGTCAATCCCCAACCCGAGGAATATTGGGGCAATGTAAATCCGGTAGGGCCACGGGGTGTCTATGACGAAGCCAAAAGATTTTCCGAGGCCATGACCATGGCTTACCTGAGACGCTACAATTTAAACACCCGCATAGTGAGAATATTCAACACTTACGGCCCCAGGATGAGAGAGCATGATGGAAGAGCGGTACCTACTTTTATCCTGCAGGCATTGAAAAACGAACCCCTGACCGTGTTTGGAAACGGCGAGCAGACCCGCAGTTTTTGTTACATTTCGGACCTGGTTAGAGGTATACTGAAACTCATGGAAGCAGATTACCACCTGCCGATGAACATAGGCAATTCGCAGGAGATGAAAGTCAGGGAATTAGCTGAATTAATCATAAAACTTACCGGGAGTAAAAGCGATATAATTTTCAAACCCCTCCCGGAGGATGATCCCAAGGTGAGAAGACCGAATATAAGTAAGGCGCGTAGCATCCTGCATTGGGAACCTGAAATCTCCCTGGAAAAGGGATTAAAAGCAACTATAGACTACTTCAGAAGTAGAGTTACCCTTCGTACTTAAAATACGCGGCGCAGGTGCCCTCCGAGGAGACCATACAGGCTCCTACTGGATGTTCAGGAGTACATCCCTTCCTGAATAGCTTGCACTCCAGGGGGCTTTTCACTCCCCTCAGGATATCTCCACAGATACATGCTGCATTCTCTTTAGTAGGCTCAACCTCAACCTGAATATTTCTTTCGCTATCAAACTGGCTATACTCTTCCCCGATTTTTAAGCCGCTGCCCGGAATAGTGCCCACCCCTCTCCAGTTGGATTCCTCCACCCTGAATACTTCCTGCATGATGGATACCGCTTTCCTATTTCCTTCCCTCTTTACAGAACGGGTGTATTGAATCTGAACCGTTGGTTTTTCTCCCTTTACAATCTGCTCCACCAGCATGGCAATACCCTCGGCTACATCCAGGGGTTCAAAACCGGTAATAACACAGGGGATATTATACCTATCCGGGATGAATTCGTAGGGAAGAGAGCCAATTATTGTGCTTACGTGCCCGGGACAGATAAACCCGTCAATAGAAACTTCGCTATCTTCTAAAAGTGCCTCCATGGCCGGTGGAATGAGTTTGTGCCCTGAATATACAAAGAAATTTTTTAGATTCTCTCTCTTAGCCTGCTTAATGGTCAAAGCAACAGTAGGGGTGGTGGTTTCAAAGCCAACTCCCAGAAATATAACTTTTTTCTCCGGGTTATCCTTCGCCACCTGTAATGCATCCAGGGCTGAGTAAACCACTCGTACATCCCTCCCTTCCGCCTTCTCTCTCTCCAGGGAAGAAGTGGAGCCAGGCACTCTCATCATGTCTCCAAACGTGGTGATTATTACCTCTTTCCGGCGGGAATAGGCGATGGATTTATCCATATAGTGATTGGGAGTTACACAAACCGGGCAACCGGGACCGGATAAAAGCTTTAGGGAATGAAATAACTTCCTCAAGCCCGAGCGGGAGATGGCTACGGTGTGGGTGCCGCAAACCTCCATTAGCTGTATGGGTTTCCCGTAATCCTCCACCATGCTATTTGTCTTTTTGATAATTTTTTTTATAAGCGCCGGATCCCTGAATTCTTCAATATACTTCAAGATAACCCTCTTGTGTCAATGGTTCATAACTGGAACCCTCAAAATTACATGAATCCCAAATATACTGGAGATGCTAACCTTGTAAAAACTATAAACCCAAAAACATGAAGCCAATTCGCTGTTCACTGTTTACTCCTCTCCCCGTCTAAAGTCTCAAGTCTGTAGTCTAAGATTTACTCCTCCATTTCCCTGAAGATAGAAAGAGTTTCTTCTGCCTCTTTTTCATCCATTTTCTGTATGGCAAAACCTGCATGTACTATCACATATTCTCCCACTTTTATATCATCTAAAAGCCCCATGTTTACTCTTCTTCTCACCCCGCCAAGTTCTACCAGCCCTTCCTCTTGCTCAACTTTTATAACTTTCATCGGTACAGCCAGACACATCTTCCCTCCTCATATCCCCCGGTTACTTCCGGAGACTTCAAAATTAAAATCGTTTTACCGGAAAACTATATACCATAAAACAGTCAGCAATTACAACCTATATTTTCTCCTTTCTATAGGCGGCAATGATTGCCTGCCCGGCAGAAAGCCCTCCATCATTGGTGGGAATATTCTTGTGCAGAAACACTGTAAAGCCTTCCTCTTTGAGCTTTCCCTGAACCTCGCCCAGGAGGAACATATTCTGGAATACCCCTCCGCTCAAAGCCACTTTCTGCAGGCCCGTCTCTTCTCGTATCTTTTTTGCCATATCCACCACCAGTGCTACGATTGTACGGTGAAATTTTAGAGAAATAACCTCTACCGGTAAAGCTTTTTTCAGATCTTCTACTATCCCCCTCACAATCTCCCTGGTAGCAATCACATAGGCTTCCTTATCCCTTTCCAGCCTGTATTCATACACCTGATTCTCTCCGCTCTGCTTCCCGCTCAGAGTCATTTCCAGCTCAATGGCTGCCTGCCCCTCGTAATTTACCCTATCCCTTATGCACAGCAGGGAAGAGACTCCGTCAAAGAACCGTCCCATGCTTGAACTCAGGGGAGTGTTAATTCCTTTATCCATCATCTTCTTCAGTATATTCCAGGTCTTCTTATTTAACTTTCTCACAAATTCAATGTCTAAAGCCAGGAAACTCTCGCCAAAAGCAGCATGCAGACAGGCAGCCCCCACCCTCCAGGGTTCTTTTATGGCTCCTTCCCCTCCCGGAAGGGGAATATACTGCAGATGGGCTATACGTGCAAACTCACAGTAATCAGCAATCAGGAATTCCCCTCCCCAGAGATTACCATCAGAACCAAATCCTGTACCATCGAAGGCTATGCCAATAACTTTCTCGTTCCCCAATCCATTATCCAGCATAACGGAAGCTACATGAGCATGGTGGTGCTGTATGGGGATAGAAATAAGTCGCGGATTAGAAGCAATGAGCTCTCTAACGTATTTAGTGGAAAGATACTCCGGGTGTAAATCATGGGCAATAATTCCTATCTCACATTTCAAAAGCTTCTTAAAATGCTCAATGCCCCGGGTAAACGATTTATATGTTTCCATGTTCTCCATATCCCCTATATGATGGCTCAGGATGATTTCATCCTCGGAAGCTATGGCAAAGGTGTTTTTTGTATGCCCGCCACAGGCCAGGATAGGCACAGAAACTCGCATTCCCTGAATTTTTATGGGCTCAGGCACGTACCCCCGGGAACGCCGCATTATGTACTCTTCCCCGGTAGAAGGAAGAATCCTGCTCACGGAATCATCCAGTCGCATATATATATCCCGGTTATGCAGGAGAAAGTAATCGGCAATCTTCTGAAGCCTCTTTACTGCTTCCTCATTCTCGTAGGCAATGGGTTCATCAGAAACATTTCCCGAGGTCATTACCAGAACCTTAAGCGGGCTATTATGAAACAGGAGATGGTGTAGTGGAGTATAGGGAAGCATGAATCCCAGATACCGGTTACGGGGAGCAATATTTTCTGAGAGAGGAGGGGAATCACTTTCTCTTCTGCGCAGGAGAACAATGGGGGTTCTAAAAGAGGTGAGCAGTTCCATCTCTTCAGGAGAAATCTCGCAGTAGCTAAGGATGGTGGCCAGGCTATCTGCCATCAGGGCAAACGGCTTGTCTTCCCGGTACTTCCTCTGCCTGAGCCTTCTTACTGCCTCATCATTTGTAGCGTCGCAGGCCAGGTGAAAACCACCCAGACCTTTTATGGCCACTATCTTACCTTCCTGCAGTAATCGCACGGTATTTTCTACTGCTTCCCTGCCTCTACCCAGTTCCTGCCTGCTATCTTCTGAAACCTTAGCCAATATAACCTGTGGTCCACATACAGGGCAGGCATTGGGCTGAGCATGAAATCTCCGATGGCGGGGATTATCGTATTCCTCCTGGCAAAGTGCACACATGGTAAACTTTTTCATGGTGGTGTTTTTTCTGTCATAGGGGATATTTTTTATGATGGTGAAACGCGGGCCACAATTGGTGCAATTTATAAAAGGGTATAGATAACGCCGGTTTTGAGGGTTAAAGAGCTCCTCCAGGCAATCCTGGCAGGTGGCAATCTCAGGAGAGATGCGGGTCTTCACCTTTTCCCCGGCTATGCTGGGAAGCACCTGGAATACGGTTTCCTTTTTGAGCGGAATCTTCCTGAGAAGGATATTGGTTATCTCCGCCCGAGGAGGGGGGGATTTTTTCAGAGTAAGTATAAAATCCTCAATTTTATCCTGGCTGCCCTCCACCTCGATAACCACCCCAGTGGATGTGTTGGTGACCCATCCGGAGAGATTTCTCGCTACTGCGTACCGGAAGACAGTGGGGCGAAACCCCACTCCCTGCACTTTGCCCTCGATCTTTATCCGGAGACGCTCAGTTTCCACGAATAAACTGTCTTGCTCCTCAATCAGCCACTCTCAGTTGAGAACTAAGAATTAACTTTCTGTTCTATATTGTAAAAGATTGTCTTACGTAACTCCCCAGATGGTCTAATCTTACTGTAGTCTCTTGTTCTTACTATTTTATTGAGATTTTCCAATTTATTGGTTTTTCTTAATCTCTCATAAATAAGGTACCAACCGCAATCTTTCTCGGAGTCAACTTCACATTTCCCTTCCATAGTGGTCCCTCCACAGGGACCATTCAAAAGGGATTTTGCGCAATTGGTTATGGGGCATATGCCTCCTGTGTGAGAGAGCACACATTCTCCACAAGCTGCACACCTTTCTTCCGAGGGCCAGAGTCCGGGTAGTCCTCCTACAGAAATTGTATTCAAACCAGGATGCACGGGTTTATCCACTACCTTACCTAGCGCCTGCACTCCCACGCCGCAGGAAAGCACCAGGATAGCATCAGCCTCTTCCACCTTGTGCATAGAGCGGGAAATCTTTACCCAGTCAAGGGCCTTATTGCACATCATATCTATTATTGTAGTTCCCACCACGTTTTTAGCATGCTTTTCCAGCTCCTCCTGCATTCTGTCCATTCCCTCTTTTCCGCCTGTTTTACATGCTTCCGGGCAACCATTGCAAACGGCCAGAAACACTTTTGCCGTGCCGTCCAGAAACTCCAGTATTTCCTCTATAGGTTTAGACTCCGTTACCAGCATAGTTTACCTCCTTTAAAATGAGGTCTGTAATCTCGGGAAGTTTTTTCTTAATATTTTCACTCAACCCCCAGCCCCAGCCTATCTCCTCCGGCTCCACACCCATCACTACAATCTCTTCACAACCAGGCATAAACCAGAGTGAGTGCAGAAGCCCAAACTGGTGTAGGGAAAAGGGAAAATCCTGCTTGCATAACAACTCGTTAAAGGGCACTCTGTAGAGCGCCCCAGGCTCTCCTTCTCCCTTTAATGCATCCACAATCACTACCTTCTGGATATTTCCCTCTGATAGCAAAGCATCAGGGCTGGTAGTTCCTGCATCAATAACTTCCACCTGGGGAGGGAGCTTCCTCTTCTGCAACTCCTGGACTATCCAGGAACCAACTCCCTCGTCTCTCAGCAAAATATTACCCAGCCCAATAATAACTGTTTTACGCAATTCTATATTTCCCCAGGTCTTTTCCCTTCGTATCTATTAGATGCACAGCACAGGCAAGACAGGGATCAAAGGCACGCACAATGCGCACCACCTCGAAGGGATTTCCCTCATCTTTTATCTCCGTCCCTATAAGTGCCTGCTCAATAGGACCCGGTACTCCTTTATCATCCCGAGGAGAGGCATTCCAGGCAGTGGGAGTAATTACCTGATAGCGGGCAATTTTTTTATCAGTAATCTTTATCCAGTGCCCGCAGGAGCCACGGGGAGCTTCTGCCAGGCCGTAGCCCTCTCCTTCTTCGGGTATCTCGACTTCTGTATATACTGGTTCCCCGGGGACCAACTCTTCTACCCAGGTGCTCATTGCCTCTACCAGCACTTTGCATTCTACTGCACGGGATAGGTGTCGCCCCATGACAGAGGGCACCTCCTCTATCTGCAGGCCAAGTTCCTTGAGCAGAGGTTCTGCCACCCGGGTGATCTCTTCCTGCCTGGTAAAGTAATTTACCATGAGTCTGGCCAGGGGCCCTACTTCGTAGACTTTCTCCTTATAACGAGGGGATTTTATAAACGAGTAACTGCCTTCTTTTTCCGGAGAAGGGATGGTTTCTTCCAGGGAAGGATTTTTACCCGACTCAGAATCAGCATACCAGGAGTGCTTGACCTGTTCTGCGATATTCTCCGGGTCCAGCTCTTCAAATTGCCTATCGCTGTTCACTATCCCGGATTTCAGGAACCTGCCCTCGTCCAGGACGAAGCCTCCGTAGGAGAGAAAACTTCCACACCCTTTTCCTATCTCAAAGTAATCCCGGTAAGCCTTGGCCACGGTCAATACATCAGGCAGCACTGCGTTATCTACGAAATCCCGGATCTCTTTAAGCTTTCCCTTGAAATCATTGATTCTATCCACGCTGGGAATAAGCGTGGCTCCGCCCGCTATAATCCCTACATTATGGGGCATCTTACCCCCAAAGACTGCCAGCATCTCCTGGCATATCCGCCGGATATCCAGAGCTTGCAAATAATGGGTGGCAAGATGGGCATTCACCTCGTCCGAGAGGCGAAAATCACCCTCATAAGCCGGGGTAAAGGGAGCTACTTTCCCCACCACTTTTCCCAGGTCTACATAGTCAGGAATAGATAGGTGGTAGAAATGAAGAATATGGGACTGAAGGAAATTAGAACCCAGTATCAGGTTCCTTATTACACGCGCATTGTGGGGAATCTTGTCTTTTATAGCAAAAGCATCATCCAGGCAAAGAGCAGAAGTGTAGGCGTGTATAGCAGGGCAGACCCCGCAGATTCTTTGCGTTATGCGGGCTGCATCGCGAGGGTCCCTATTTTTTAGTATGATTTCAAAGCCGCGGAAGAGTGTACCAGAGCTCTTTGCCTCTTTCACTTTCCCTCCCTCCAGGAAAGTTTCCACCGCCATGTGTCCCTCTATCCGGGTAATGGGATCAATTACAATTTTTTTCATTTTTCATTTCCTCCCAAGAAAGCTTCCGATAAAACGGCGAGGTATTGTCGGGGAATTCCGGTTCTACACATCCCAGGCAGGGCGAACCTGCTCCGATGACCCAGTTAACCCCGTTGTTCCACTCTCGCAGTGGACAGTCTGCAGATGTGTAGGGCCCCTTACAACCCAGTTCGTAAAGGCAGCCCTCTTCGCCGAATTTCTGGGCGAATTTACCCTTATCAAAGTAGGCTCTTCGTTCACAATTTTCATGGATGGTCTTTCCGTAAAAAAGCCTGGGTCTGCCTATCTCATCCAGGTCTAAAGGCAAACCTCTCAGTGCTACAGATAATGTGCCTACCATCCAGTCGGGATGCGGAGGGCAGCCAGGAAGATTGACCACTAAAGTATCAATTCCATTCTCCTCAAAGACTCTTTTCACACTCTTGCATCCAGTAGGATTTGGCTTTGCCGCAGGTATCCCACCATAAGCCGCACAATTTCCCACGGCTACAGTAATAAAGGCATTCTTTCCCAGCTCCAGCACTCTCTCCAGAATAGTCTTCTCCCCCACCGCGCCAAAGATTCCATTATTTAATGTAGGAACCGCTCCCTCCACAATGAGAATGTACTCGCCCTTCTTTTCTTCCTTTGTATCCCGCAGAACATTGATTATCATCTCTCCCTGGCCTGCCATTACTGTAGGATGAAATCTAAGGTTAAGCTTTTTCCCGGGCACTATCTCATCCAGCAGGATATCCTTAAACTTAAGACTTGCACTATTCAGGAGGGAGACAGAACATCCTGTACATCCTGCACCCTGAAACCATACTACCGGGTACTCCTCGCTCATCAGCACCTCCTTGTGTTAATTCCCTCGCAAATCATACAAATGGCAACCTGCCACTTATTCCCCACTTTCTAAAACGCAAAATACCCAACCATCTAATTTTAAGTATCCTGGTATCTTGGTAAGGTCGTGGTAATAGGCGGAACTCACAACTCGCAACTGGAGACTCACAACTCCCTCACTATTCACTGTTCACTACTTACTATCCCTCTATAAGTTCCACTCCCTTAACTTCCGGGATTTTTGCCTTCAAGGCACTTTCTATCACTCCCACCGTGGTCATCATAGAAAAAGGGCAGCCAGCACACCCGCCGGTCAATTTAACCTTAACTACTCCCTCCTCAGTTATCTCTACTACTTCCACATCTCCCCCGTGCATCCTCAGTACGGGCCTTACTTCTTCTTCCATCACCTTCTCTACTTTTTCTTTCATGTTTATTCCTCCGTTATCCTTTTACTACACCTAAAGGTCTCATACGGGCAATTTTACGAGAAAGCCCGGCTTTCTCTACCACTTCTACCACATCGGTTACATCCTTATATGCTTCCGGCATCTCCTCAGAGAGAGTATCTCGCCCGCGTGCTCTCACTATAATCCCCCTCTCTTCCATTTCCCTGGCTATGGAACGTCCCTTAGCCTGGCGAATTGCCTGATGCCGGCTCATCATCCTTCCTGCTCCATGGCAGGTAGAACCCCAGGTTTCCTGGAAAGCTCTCCGGGTTCCCACCAGGAGATAAGAAGCTCTACCCATATCCCCGGGGATTATTACTGGTTGCCCAATAGCTCTATACTTTTCCGGCAGCTGAGGATGGTGGGCAGGGAAAGCACGCGTAGCACCTTTACGATGCACGCATAAAAGTCTTTTCTTGCCTTCCACCTCATATTCCTCAAACTTGGCTATGTTATGGGCCACATCGTAAACAAGGTACAACCCCAGGTCTTCCCAGGATTTTTCCATAACCTTTTCAAAAGCTTCTCTAACCAGGTGCATGATTATCTGCCTGTTGCACCAGGCATAATTTGCTGCGCATGCCATGGCAGAAAAGTATGCTTTCCCTTCCGGCGAATTTACCGGAGCACAGGCTAACTGCCGGTCAGGAAGTTTTATCCCGTAGGTAGCAGCCGCTTTTATCATCGTTCTTATAAAATCATCACATACCTGATGTCCGAATCCGCGCGAGCCAGAATGAATCATGAGCGTAATCTGGCCAGGAAAAACTCCCATGATATTGGCAAGCTTTTCATCGTAAATTTCTTCCACTACCTGGATTTCCAGGAAATGGTTACCTGAACCCAGGGTCCCTTCCTGTTTCTTACCTCGTTCGTAAGCTCTCTGGGATACCTTGCCCGGGTCAGCTCCTTCCAGTGCTCCCCCTTCTTCTGTTGCTTCCAGGTCCTCCTTAATTCCCATACCCTGCTCCACTGCCCATCTGGCTCCCTTTACCAGGATTTCTCTCTGGTCGCGGGAGGAAAGTCTTATCCTTCCTCCCACTCCCACGCCGCAGGGAACAGTATGAAAAAGTGTATCCACAAGCTCTCTCAGGCAGGGTTTTATATCTTCAATAGTAAGCTCACTTCTTACCAGCCGCACTCCACAGTTTATATCGTATCCCACTCCGCCGGGAGAAATTATTCCACCCTGTTCCGGGTCAAAAGCAGCTACTCCACCAATAGGGAAACCATATCCCCAGTGTGCATCGGGCATAGCCAGAGAATACTTGACTATTCCGGGAAGACAGGCAACATTTGCCACCTGCTCCGCTACCCTTTCCCTGAGGATATGTTCCGCCAACAGGGAAGAAGCATAAATGACCCCCGGCACCCTCATCCCGGGCCTGTAATCCCGGGGAATTTCCCACCTATAATTATCTATCTTTTTCAGAAAATCCATAGGACTGATTATACCATAATGTACATGGCGGAGAGAGCTTAACTATAGACCGTAGATGTTAGACTATAGACGTTAGACAGGGAGGATGGTTAGTAAGTAGCGAGTAGTTGGGGGGGGAAGGGACAAGAGAAAGGCACAAAGGCACAGAGGGGGAGGTGGTGGAGGAGTAGTTAGTAGCGAGTAGAGGGTAGCGAGGGGGGGGAGTGGTTAGTTTTGGGTTATGAGTGTTGAGCTGAGAGGAAGATGCAGGATACTGGATTCCTGCTTTCGCCTCGATATAAACCGGGACAGGCAGGGACAGGCAGGAATGAGAAAAAAGAGAAGCAGGATGTAGGAAGAAAGCACAGAGAGGAAAGAATCTGGGCAGGGGCGCACAGACCCGCCTGCCTGATTGCCATCTATTGGGAGGCAGACAGGCGTTCACTTCAGGCTATAGTCTAAAGATAGCCGCTCTCTCCAAAGATTAAAGGTGAAGCACAGCGGGAGCCTGACCACAACATTTCCCCTTGCCCTGCACTTTAAGTGGGGATGGGACAGATTTGACTTCGCTACCTCTTAGAATTCCCTTGCTATTTTCGCAAATTTTTACCTGCAATATCCTTCCCACCAGGTTTTTTTTCTTTAGATTCTACCAGTACAGTGCGATGCGTCCTGGTTTTACCCAGCCACTTATCCCTTTCCTTTCTCTCTATCAGCACTTCCAGTTCCTTCCCCAGCAACTTCTCACCTTTTTCCTGGCTTATTCTTTTCTGCAGGGCCAATAATTCTCCCAACCTTTTTTCTTTCTCTTCCCGGGGGACATCGTCAGGAAGCTTTGCTGCTGCAGTGTGAGGCCGGGGTGAATACTTGAAAATGTAAGCAGTATCGAATCTGATTTCTTCCATGAGCTCTTTAGTAAGGAGGAAATCTTCTTCTTTTTCCGTGGGGAAGCCCACGATTATATCCGTGGTAATGCTGGCCTCAGGGATTTCTCTTCGGATGTTTTTTGCCAGGTTAAGGTAATCTTCGCGGGTGTAGCCTCTGTTCATCAAGGCAAGTATCCTGTTTGAGCCTGATTGCACGGGTACATGCAAATATTCACATACCTTCTGGCAATCCTTCACTGCACGTATCAACTTTGCTGAAAGGTCCTTTGGATGCGAGGTGGCAAATTTTATCCTGTATAGCCCTTCTACTTCGTTTAATTCTTTTAGAAGGTCGGGAAGGTCATATGTAATACTATTTTTCAACGATACTCCACGATACGAGTTGACATTCTGTCCCAGGAGAGTGATTTCTTTTACCCCTCTTTTTACCAATCCTTTTACCTCCTCCAATATATCTTCCGGCGGCCGGCTTCTTTCTCTTCCCCTCACATAGGGGACAATACAGTAGGAACAGAAATTGTTGCATCCCCGCATTATGGAAATGAATGCACTCACCCCTCCTGCAGCAATTTTAGGTAGGGGAAAGTTCTGGTAGGTGGACTCTGTAGCCAGTATTCTCTCTTTTTTTGCCCTTTCTAAAAGTGCGGGAAGATCCCATAATCTGTGTGTCCCTACCACCAGGTCAAGAAAGGCAAATCTTTCCAGGAGAGCTTTGCCCTCTTTCTGGGCCATACAACCCATAACTCCCAGGAGAAGCGATGGGTTTTTCTCCCTTTTATATTTCCCCCAGACACCAAGGCGAGATAAAACTCTATGTTCTGCATGTGCTCTTACACTACAGGTGTTCACCAGTATAGCCTCTGCTTCACTCCACTCTTCTACTAATTCCCATCCTTTCTCTTTAACCAGAAAAGAAATTACACTGCTATCATACTGGTTCATCTGACAGCCGTAGGTCTCAATATATACCTTCATAATACCTTTCTGCCCTTTACCAGAAATCCTGTGTGCCCTATCATCCTGTGTTCAGGACGAACGCTCTCCCCTTTTATGTGCCAGGAGCGAATGAGCACCTCCAGGGTTTCCACGGATGAAAAATTGTTATTCACCAGCTCTGCGTGCAAACGGGAAGCCTGGGTAATGGAAGGAATGTAGGCTACTATAATTCCTCCTCCTTTTAATGCAGTACGGGCATGGGGAATCACCTGCCAGGGCTCCGGGACATCCAGGATAATCCTATCTATATTCTTTTCCTGAATGCCTTCGTATATATTTTCTTGTTTTATCTTTATCCAGTGCGGGATTTCCCCGTAAAAATTCTTCAAATTTTCCTCGGCCCTCTTCATCATATCTTCTCTTAGCTCATAGGAAATAAGCTCGCCTTTCTCTCCCACCATACGGGAAAGGGCAATGAGCATTGAGCCTGAACCCACTCCACCCTCTATTACCCGCGCCCCCGGGAAGATATCTCCCCACATCCAGATAAAACCTATATCCTTGGGATAAATGATGCCGGATATTCTTTTCATATGTAAGAGATAATCCCACAGCGTGGGCTTGAATACTGTAAACGGTGCTCCCTGTGCCAGGCTAATAACAGCTCCCTCTTCTTTCCCTATAATATCTTCATGTTTAAGAGTTCCCCGGTGAGAATGAAATACTCCCCCTCTACGCAGAGTGACAAAATACTTCTTTCCTTTCGGGTCAAGTAAAAATACGTAATCCCCTTCTTTAAGCATACTCATGTTATGCAATTATAACACCTTTACCCCCTTCTTTATTTGTAAATAAACTCTTTTTGTGGTTTAATCTTACGATTTATAAGATAGGGATTTAGGAAGCAGGAGGAGAAACTATGGAAGAATTGGAAAAGTATATCAGGAGCATTCCCGACTTTCCCAAGAAGGGCATATTATTCAGGGATATAACCCCCCTTCTCAGTGATTCTGCGGCATTGAGAAGAGCAGTAGAACTTATGATTTCTCCTTATCGTGATAAAGGGATAGACAAGGTAGT
>JAADFP010000160.1 GCA_013152825.1 Caldisericota bacterium
TAAGAGGTGTTCGTGCCTCATCTATAAGCACTGAATCCACCTCATCGATAATGGCAAAGTTTAATTTTTTCTGTACCATTTCCTCAGGGGAGGTAGCCATATTATCCCTGAGGTAGTCAAAACCAAATTCGTTATTAGTTCCATAGGTTATATCGCAGGAATAAGCCTGGCAGCGTCCCGCATAATCCAGGGTACTCTGGATAACTCCCACTGTAAGCCCCAGAGCTTCGTAAAGAGGCCCCATCCACTCTTTATCCCTGCGAGCCAGATAATCGTTTACAGTAACCACATGCACCCCTTCTCCGGTCAAAGCATTTAAGTAAGCAGGAAGGGTAGCAACCAGGGTTTTCCCTTCTCCTGTAGCCATCTCTGCAATTTTACCCTCATGGATTACCACTCCTCCTATCAACTGCACATCAAAAGGCACCATATCCCATTCTATTTCCATGTCGCAGACCTGCCATTTTTTACCTACCAGTTTTCTGGCTGCCTCTTTAACCAGGGCAAAAGCTTCTGGTAATAAGGGATTCAATATTTCGTTTTTTAGCTCCCTCAATTTCCTTTTCCAGCGTAATTTTTCCTGGGAGGTCACTGCCTGTTGAATATTTAATCTTACCTCTTCTAACTCTTTTCTCTTTTCTCTCTCTATCTCTTTTGCTCTTTCCTTCAATTCCTTTGTTTTCTCCGGCACTTTTTCCAGAGGGATCTTTCGCATTTCCCCTTCCCACTTATGAATTTCTTCCACTATCTTTCCTATGCGTTTAATCTCCCTCTCATTCTTCGTGCCAAAGAATTTTTGTATTACCTTCACTATCATAATAAATTATTCCTACTTTAAATCATTTATTGAGAAATTGGTAAATGGAGTAAGCAGAATATAGGCCATTCTTTCTCATTGTAACATTTTACCAAAAAGGAGGGAGTAAGTGAGGAGGAGATACAGGAAAGACCTTAGACTTTAGACAGTAGACTGGGAAAGGAGTAGTTGGTAGCGAGTAGATAGTAGCGAGGGGGGGGAGATGCATGATAAAGCAGTGAACAGTAAAGTGGTTTCCTGGTTTATTGCCTGCCTGTCATGCCTGCGGAAGCAAGCATTTGTAGACTTAAGACTGATAAAAGTGAGTAAGTGAGAGGCACAAAGGGGGTGGAAAAGGACGGTAGACGGAGGACGGTTACCGTTTCGCGCCACCCAACCTCAACCGGTTGACGTAGTTAGACTATAGACTGGGAAAGGAGTAGTTAGTAGCGAGTAGACAGTAGCGAGGGGGAATGCAGGAATCCAGAATAATAGAATAAATAGTAACCAGTGAACTATGATTACTCTGTCTTTACTTTCCAGATGTTGTAGATGCGATTTTCTTCCCGTAGATAATATATGTATCCATCGGGTCTCCACTGGAGGAAAGATTCTCTGGCAGTATCCTGGGTAATTCTGGTAAGATTATTGCCTGCTAAATTCACAGACCATATATCGTATTCCCCGCCCCTATTTGAAACAAAGGCTATTTTTTCTCCATCCGGAGAGAAGACAGGGTAACCACACCAGGCCTTTTCCTTAAATATATCAGTAATGAACCCTGTCTTTACACTTACCGTAGCAATATTCCCATCCGAAGAAAACACTAACTTCTTGCCATCAGGGGACCAGGAGGGATAATCATTGTATCCTTCCATGGTAAGAAACTTTAAGTTGCTTCCATCTACGTTCATAGTCCATATATTGTGTTGTAGCATCAAGGCAATAAGATTACCCAGTGGAGACCAGGCAGGACGATAGCCTTCTTGAGGAGTATCCTTAAGCCCGGTGCCATCTGCATTGACAATGTAAATACGCGAAGAGAAATTTTCTATATTAAATGAACTAAATACTATTCTCCTGCCTTCCGGAGACCAGGAAGGATGTTCAGCCGGGATATTTGTTATACGGCGATATTCTTTTGTCCGCAAGTCAAGAATGTACAAAGATTCCTCTTCCCCCTCTTTTATCATACTCAAAGCAATTTTATTCCCATCGGGAGAAATAGAAAAGGAACTCTTGGGATAGATATCCTGGGTTACAGGCTGGGGCGAAGAAGCCAGCACTTTTTCCTTTTCCTGGCTAAACAGAAAAGAAGAAGACAATATACCCAAAAAGAGTATAAAAAAAGCAAAAAAGCTTAACCCACGCATTTTATATCTAACAATACTCAATTTATGTCCTAACTTATTTTCTTTTCTGTTAAGATTTTAAATGAGTATACCTTTTAAGTCAAGGATATTTCTTTCCATTCCGGAAATCTTTCTTCTATTACCTTCAAAAGGGTAACAGGGATAGCTCGCTTTTCTAAATAACACCGGACTTCTTTTCTTACCTTTTCAATGAGATTGGCAGAACGGAGGAGATTTATTATGCGAAACCCGGAGAATCCGTGCTGCTTAGACCCCAGTAGTTCCCCCGGTCCCCTCAGCTTGAGATCTTCCTCGGCTATAAGGAATCCATCTCTACTTTCAAGAAGAGTATTCAATCTTTTGTATCCCTTTTCCGTAGCAGGATTCCCTATAAGTACACAATAAGAAGGATAAGGCCCCCTGCCTATTCTACCCCGCAATTGATGCAGCTGGGCTAACCCAAAATTATGAGCGTCCTCTATAACCATGAGAGTAGCTTCCGGGACATCCACACCTACTTCTATTACCGTAGTGGAAAGGAGCAGATGAAACTCTTTTTTACGGAATTTTTCCATGATTTCCTTTTGTTCTTCTTTTTTAAGTCTTCCATGCAGTATTCCTATCGGAATATCAGGAAATACTAATCTCAACCTATGGAAAGTTTCTTCTACCGATTCCAGCTCGCTTTTGCCAGATGCTTCTATACGGGGAACTACATAGTAGATAAGCCTGCCCTGAGCAACCTCTTCTCTCATAAACTGGTATACCCTTTCTCTTTCCTCCTCTCTTATCCAGAAAGTTTCCACCTCACCTCTTCCCCCCGGTACTTCCGTTAAGGTAGAAATTTCCATATCTCCATATAGTGCCAGAGCCAGACTTCTGGGAATTGGGGTTGCACTCATCACCAGAACGTGAGGAAATTCATCCTTGAAAGAGAGTGCACTTCTTTGCATTACCCCAAACTTATGTTGTTCATCAATTACCACCAGCCCCAGGGAAGAAAACTTAATTTCTTCTTCAACCAGAGAATGTGTTCCTATTACCACATCCGCCTTTCCTTCCCGGATTTTTCCTATTATCTCTTCTTTCTGCTTTCCTTTTTCTTTACCGGTTAATAAAACTACTTCATATCCCAGAGGAGAAAGATATCTTAGAAAATTAAAGTAATGCTGTTCAGAAAGTATTAATGTAGGAGCCATGATTGCTGCCTGGGCACCATTTTTTAGTGCAAGTAAAGTTGCGGCTAGAGCTACAACTGTTTTCCCTGAACCAACTTCTCCCTGCAGAAGGCGGTACATCCGTTTTCCTGAATTGAGGTCTTTCTCAATTTCCTTTACTACTTCCTCCTGGGAAGGAGTAAGAGAAAAGGGGAGAATATCGGAAAGTATCTCCCGTACTTCTCCTTTTAGCACTCTACCCCTGTCTCTTTCGAAACGTCCCCTCTTTAAAAACAGCCCAAGTTGAAAGAGAAACATCTCTTCCCAGGCAAATCGTAAACGGGCCTTTTTCAATGAGGGGTAAGAAGAAGGGAAATGAATCTCCCTCATAGCCTCGCTTACCTGCGGAAGAGTATGTTTTTTTCTTATAAACTCAGGCAAAGGGTCATAAAGGAAAGGGATATATTCCTCTATGGATTGAAATATCAGCTTTCTCAACAATCTCTGGGTAATATCCTGAGTAGAGGGATAAAGAGGAATAACTCTTCCCACATTTAAATGTGGATTATTTTCTTCTACAACTTCGAATTCGGGATGAATCATGCACCTACCGGAAAACTCCTCCACCCGGCCAGTAAAGACAATATCCTTTCCCAAAGGAAGCAGTTTTTTTATCCCCCGGTATGAAAACCAGATCATAGTTATCTTCCCTGTCCCATCCCCAACTATAGCTTTAAGCAATTTTTTCCCTTTTCGGGTTCTCTCTTCTCCTATAAGGAGAACTTTCCCTTTTATGGTAACGGTTTCTCCTTTTTTCAAAGAACCAATGTTTTCCAGCTGGCTCCTATCTTCATATTTACGGGGAAAGTGGTAAAGAAGGTCTCTCATATTCAGGATACTTAAACGAGCAAGTTTTTCTGCCAGGCGAGGCCCTACTCCCTTGAGATATTGCACCGGAGTTTCCAGAAATACTTCTTCTCTGAGTTTAAGAAGTATATCCTCTGATTCCTGCACAAATTCTGCTCTTTCATCTATACTCCATTGAGAATAAAAGGATACTTTATCTATTATTTTTTTTATCCATTCGTACTGGTGGGATTTAAGATTACAAAGCAAAAGCTTTTCTCCCCATTCCCGTACAAACTTATCAAAGCCGCCGAAACAGGACTGATTTTTGAAACCAGATTTCTTCTCATGGGGAAAAGGTTTAAGGAGAATTTCAAGGGTATGTAAAAGAGACTGCGAATCTCGCATGGAAACATTTTACCAGAAAAAAGCCAAAGGAATTCAAGCACAAACACGAAAGATATTTTCTATAACGTAATCCTGTTCTTCCTGGGTCAGAGTATAAAGAGGAGGGATTAATAGTAGTGCTTACAGCTTTTCCTTCCTATTCCCAGCCGAATTTTTCAATAAGAGGAAGCAGAGTTTCAGGATCAGAATAAGCATTCCTGAACCAGAGGAGAAATTTTTCTATGCCTTCAGGGAAAGCAACCTTTGCTTCAAACCCTGTAACTTTGCGAGCATAGGAAGCATTGGCAAAATGTCTTTTTACATCTCCCGGCCGGGGAGAAAGAAAAACAGGAGAAATTGTTTCCTTATTCAACAGATGAATAAGCAAATTGGCTACTTCTATAATCGATACTTCCTCTCCCCGGGCTACGTTAAAAGTCTTCCCCACTGCATCTGGGTGGAGAGAAATCTCTAATATACCCCGGGCTGTATCTTCCACGTAAGTAAAATCCCTGGTTTGCTTGCCATCGCCAAAAATGGTAGGTGGGTGGTTATTTAAAAGCTGGATTATAAATCTGGGAATCACTTCACCGTATACACCCTCAAAATGCTCACGGGGACCGTAGGTATTGAAAGGCCTTATCACTGTGACTGGTAAGCCATAAGTATAAAAGTAAGCCAGAGCATACTTTTCTCCGGCCAGCTTACTGGCTCCATAGGCAGTAGTAGGATTCAAAGGGTGATTCTCATCCATGGGAACATATTCAGCAGAACCGTAAACTTCCGAGGAAGAAACATAAACGAATTTTTCCACTCCTACCTCCCTGCACAATTCACATAAATCAAGCGTAGCAGTGGCATTTACTTCATGTACTATAAAAGGGTCCTTCAGAGACTCCCTGAGACATTTTACGGCCAGATGATAGACCCATTCTATGCCGGAGAGAGTAGTTTTTAAAAGGCTTCGGTCTCTAATGTCTCCTTCTACCACTTCCAGGTTATCATTTCCCTCATGCTGGGAGAGATTTTCCCTTTTTCCGCTGGAGAAATCATCCACCACCCTTACCCTGGCTCCTTTTTTTAATAGTAAATCAACCAGGTGGCTTCCTATGAACCCAGCCCCACCTGTAACCAGTATTTTCTTTCCTTTTAATGTCATCGGAAAAACTCTTTTATAGAATCTATTACGTATTTTACTTCTACCTCTTCCATTTCCGGGTACAGGGGAAGAGAAATAATTTCCCGGGCTGTTCTTTCTGAAACGGGAAAAGCACCTTCCTGGTAGCCTAAATAACGCAGAGAATCCTGTAAATGCAGGGGAAGAGGATAGTGTAATCCAGTTCCTACTCCCTTTTCCTGCAGGAAGTTCTTTAGCTCGTCTCGCTCCGAGGTTCTTATCACATAAAGGTGGTAGACACCTCGAGAATAAGAAGGAGAAAAGGGTAAACAAATGGCATCTATATTCTGAAAAGCCTCGGTGTATTGACGCGCTATTGCTCTTCTCCTCTCGTTCCACTCATCCAGATATTTAAGCTTGCAATTGAGCACCAGTCCCTGCAATGTTTCCATCCTGCAGTTTAATCCTATCATTTTATGATAATACTTTTTCCCAGAGCCATGGTCTCTGAGCATTTTTACTTTTTCAGCTATTTCTTCATCATCTGTAGTTACCATTCCACCTTCCCCCCAGGCACTCAAATTCTTGGAAGGATAGAAACTGAAACAACCACAGTCTCCCATACTACCTGCTTTTTTTGCCCGAGGGAGATACTCTGCCCCATGTGCCTGACAGGCATCTTCTATGAGAGAAAGATTATACTTGCCTGCTATCTCCCTGAGAGGGTTCATGTCACATACTTCACCATACAAATGCACCGGAATAATTGCCTTAGTACGAGGAGTTATTGCCTGCTCTATCTTTCCCACATCAATGGTCATGGTTTTTGCGTCTATATCCACAAATACCGGCTTTGCCCCGGAAAAGACAATTGCTTCCACCGTGGCAATAAAAGTAAAGGGAACAGTAATAACTTCGTCACCCTTACCCACTCCGTGAGCAAGGAGGGAAAGCAAAAGAGCCGAGGTGCCTGAATTTACTGCCACGGCAAATTTTGTGCCGCAGTAAGAAGCAAAGTTTCTCTCAAATTCTTCCACTTCCTTTCCCAGGATAAAGCGGGATTCCTGAAATAGCCCTTCTATCCGGGGAGAAAGTTCCTCCCAGATTTTCATGTTCTGCTTCTTTAGATCTATAACTTGTACTTTCATCTTGGGGTAAGTTTATCATAAATGCACAGGTTGTGTACAGATAATATCTTAACATTTCTGTAAAAAAGAGGATTCTTCACAACAAAACAATTGTCAGAAAGAACGGTCTTTTATCCCGGAGGCAACTCCCTTCACTACATCTTTAATTCCTTCTTCAAGCTTAACTTGCAACTCATACCCAAGAGTCTTCTTCATTATCGTATTATCCCCTACCATATCCCCTACCGTGTGTTTTTCCACAATTTTGTATAAAGGGGTTAAATGAAGAATCCGGCCGATGCTCTGAGCTATTAGTCGGGGTGTAGTTATTTCATCCCCAGCAACATTCATTACCAGGTTTCGCCTGATTTTCATACACCGGCAGATAACTTCGGTTACATCCCGAATATGGATGGGGTTCAGGTGGGGGAAATCTCCTTTGTAAACAATTACAGGCTCTTTCTGGATAACTTTTTCTACTAATCTGGGAATAAGCCTATTTCTCTGCGCTCCTCCGTAAGGGAAAAAAAGCCGCAAGATAATCACGGGAAAGAATTCATTGTATTCTTTAACCAGAAGTTCACCCAGATATTTAGTGAAAGCATAAAAATTCCTGGGATGGGGAAGAGTTTTCTCCCCTGAGGGTTTAGAGCAATAGCCATATATATCCCCAGTGGAAGCATAGATAAGACTTTTCGCCCCCTTTTTTCTCGCCCATTCCAGAAGTCGAAAGGTACCCTTCACATTAGCCTGGAATAGATTCTCCCGGGTATCAGTAAGGTTGGTATTAGCAGCCAGATGAACAATTACATCAATATTTTTGGGGAATATGCTTTCATCTAACTCCTGACGTAGATCCTGCTTAATATAATTACAGGGAAGTTTTGAGGGAAAATCATCCTGGTAATCCAGGCAAAAAATTTCGTATTCCCCGGCAAGCCGTTTTAAAAGGTTCCACCCCACAAACCCCCGTGCCCCGGTAATTAGCACCTTATCCTTATCCACCTATAACCTCTCCCAGTTGTGGAGCACTGCGAACTAAAATCTACAGTACATCATTTGCTTCTATGTTTTTCTTTCATAAATTATAAGGGGGCCAATCATAAACCGCATTGAAAAAATTTCGGAAACATTTCAAATCCTCGGTTTTCTTAATAATTTTCACCGGATTACCCACAGCTACCATTCCCGGGGGAATATCCTCGGTTACTACTGTGCCTGCTCCAACCAGGGCCCCCCGACCAATCCTGACTCCTGGCAAAATAGTTACATTAGCTCCTATTTTCACCAGATCTTCCACGATTACTTCTCCCAGGCATTCCTTGTACCTGGGGCAAGGCGGGTGAGGATCATCGGTAAATACCGTATGAGGACCAATGAAAACATAATTGCCTATTTTTACCCTTTCCAAGAAACAACCGCTATGAATTCTCACCCCATATCCAATATTATTCCCGAATTCCAGCACTGAGTTTGTTCCCACACTAACTTTGTCACCAATGACATTCTCTTCCCGGATGGAAACTCCCTGGCCAGTTTGGAAATTATCCCCGATTGTATTGCCAGCATAGATAGTAGTAAAAGGTCTAATTATGGCATTTTTACCTATAACCGTGGGTAACTCACCCGGCTTCTTTCCCCGGGGTGGCTTGCCTATGATACAGGGAGACTCCAGGAGACCTCCTTCCCCTATGTTCACATTCTCGTATATTTTAAGAAATTCTTCCGGGGACGCACTCACTTTATCTCCTCCATTTTCCCTTTATTTTCGAGAGACTTCTGACAGGCTTCCAGAACCTTAACTACTCTAAGCCCTGCTTCTCCATCAGTAATTGGTTTCTCTCCACTTTTAATACAATCAACAAAATGACTGCAGAGATTATGCAGAGCCTCCACCTGTTCCAGGTTAGGTGCATACATATCTCCCCTTCGATAGCCAACCAGAGCATTATAAATTTCTTTCTCGTCGCTTATAAAAGTAACCCCCTTGTCGTATATTTTAACTTTTTCCGAAGGTTCCATATCGTTATACACAACCATCTTCTTGCTTCCCCCGATAAGCATCATTCTTATTTTAACCGGGGCCAACCAGTTGACATGAATATGGGCAGTAAGCTGAGCGTCGAAATTTAAATGGAGGTAAGCTATATTCTCAATCTGATTGCCTACGTGACATGCTCCAACAGCAGAAACTTCTACCGGCATTTTCCCCAGGAGAAAGTCTAAAATAGATAGATCATGGGGAGCAAGATCCCAGATCACATTTACATCATGCTGGAAAAGCCCCAGATTGACGCGTACGGAATCACAGTAAAATACCTTGCCCAGTTCTCCCCGATCTATAATTTCCTTTATCTTTCGTACCGCTGAAGTATATACAAAAGTGTGGTCTACCATCAGAATCTTATTTTTCTTTTCAGCAAGGGCAATCAATTCTTCTCCCTCCCTGAAACTGGCAGTCATAGGCTTCTCTATGAGAACACTTTTCCCGTTAAGAAGAGCCTCCCTGGCCAAAGCATAGTGGGTGCTGATGGGAGTAGCAATAGCTACAGCATCAATGGAAGGAGAAGACACTATATCCCGGAAATCCCTGGTCACCTCCAGAAAAGGATATTTTTTCTTTATAACTTCCAACCGCTCTTTTTGCAGGTCGGCACATCCTACCACTCTTACCCCATCCAGCTCATGGAAATTTCTTAGCAGATTTGGCCCCCAGTAGCCGCATCCGACAACTCCGATATTTACCATTTTCTTGCCCCTCTTTCAACAGAATAATACGTCGTCATCATCGAGGGAAAAATTCGCCTTTTTCCCTTTGCCTTGAATAATACACTGTGCCATAGCTAAACCCACCTCCATGGAAATATCCATATCAATATACTCGAAAAGTCCCTGCCTACCACCTACAAGAAGGTTGCTTATTCTGGAAAAGAAATTGGCTGCTTTTTTTATTGCTTCTTCGTAATTAAGAGCATAAATAGGGTAGCCATATTTGATCCTCAGCAGGTCAAAGTATTCCACCTCATCTTTAGCAATCAGTCCTTCCTCTTCTAATTCTTCTATTATTTGTGGGCACAAAATTGAAGGCTCTGCCCTCCAGATACGATCGCCTTCGTCGCAGGTAATCTCAACTATCACCGAGGTTTTCCCCTCTGGAGCACAATCCAGCATTCCATATCTTACCAAATCAGAAACCCGGTTAAAAGTTCGATTTGTAAAGTAGAGAGACTGGGCAGGAAGAACAGGCCTCCTTTTCACCCCCAGGCAGACCACTACCACTGAACGGAATTGTAAACGAGAGCAGGCCCTGAGAATATCTTCAGGGAGAGGAGGAGAAATGGAATAGAGTAACTCGGTAATAGGAATGGTGGAAATAAGATGATCGCAACGTTTCTCTACTTCCTTGCCATCTACCACCACCACCACAGATTCTACTCTGTCCTTCTCTATAACTATTCTTTTTACCTGGTAATTTAAGGATATCTTTCCTCCCTGAGCTTTTATTTCTTGAGAAATTTTTTCGGGTATGAATCCAGCTCCTTTTCTTGGATAATACAGTCTCTTAACCAGGGGGGCAAAGCGATGTCCCTGAGTAAAATCGGTAACTTCCCCGGAATTAGTACTACCTGCCCTCCCGGGCAAAAATCTACCCAGGGCATTCTTCAGTATTCCTCCAAGGCTGGGATAGGGTATCCTATGCTGGGCAAAAGCTGATGACATACGAGAGAGGGGAATTCCCCATACTTTTTGAGAATAAGGGCCAAAGAATATATCATATAGAGTCCGCCCAAATCTGTTTACTAACCATTCTTCAGCATTCCTATCGGAAAAACCCCTAAACTTCCCCTTCAGCAAAACAGCTAAATAGTCTGCCATGCAGGAAAAAGTGGTAAAAGGGTTTAAGGAACGAAGAACATCGAATACCTGAAGAGGATAATGGTAAAACTGTCCCCGGAATTTGATTCTTACATCTTTGGGAGTTTCCACAAACTCGTTTCCAGCCAGCTGCTTAAATCTCTGTAAAATATCCGGGTTTGAAGCATGATAACAGTGAGGAGCATAGTCAAAGATATACTCCCTCCTTCTTGCGCTCCGGGCTAACCCTCCCACCTCAGCCTCCTTTTCCAGCAGCTCCACAGCAAACCCGTTCTCACTAAGAACCCACCCGGCGCTCAAGCCAGTCATCCCTGCTCCCAGTATCAACACTTTTTCAGCCATATCTACTCCTTAAGTTTTTCCATTCTCTACCAATCAACTTGAGTGTAAGAGATAATACACTAATCCCCCCTCCTAAAATAACAATCGGTTTATCTTTCATAGACTCTCTTGCTTAAATACGATAGGGGGAGAGAAGCAAAGATTATAATTATCGGAATAAGTGGATACCGGTACCTTATAGTTGAAATAGTAAAGGCATAGAGGAAAAAATTTGCGATTAAATAAAAGTAAAGAGGAGAATATTTTTTCCATTCTTTATGAGAGAGAATTATACCCCATAAGCCAAAACTCATCAAGAGAAGGTAGGAAATCCCGCTCACCAGTTTGCTCGCCCGGGAAGAGTCTGAGTAGTAAGGCCTCCACATGTTAATGATTCTTCTTCCGGTGAGCTGTAAAAATCTTCCCGGGTTTTCCCTGATAAATTTAATTGCCCGTTTCTTCAATTCTTTGTCTGCTTCTAAACTAAACAGGGGAGGAATATCTTCCGGGTAGCGCGTATCCTCACCCAGCTTCCAATCTCCTCCCCTTCCCCCCGTAGAAGAAGGATTATTGCCCAGGTAAAGTGTATGCCCCGAAGATAGAGTAAAGGGAACAAAGGAATGCAGCACCAGGAAATTCCGCAGCACCCAGGGAGTAAAAACTAAGAATAGAGAAATTAGAAAAATAAGTATGTTCTTAACTTTTGCTCCTTTAGAATAATAAGCTATCCAGAATGGGATAAACAAAATCAAGAGTATAGCCGGTTCCTTGGTAAGAGCAGAAACACCTAAAAGAATACCTGTAGCAATCAAATAAAAGGGAGAAGCAGTATCGTGCCAGCGATAAAGGAAGTAAAGAAAAGAGAGAAAAAGAAAGATAAAGAACATTTCCGGCATGATATACCCGGAAAGCTGGATGAAGGGATAATAAAAAGCAGATATTCCATAGGCTACCCAGCCAGCAGTTAAGCCAAATAAAGACCGGGCAATCTTGAACAAAATAAAACAGCTCAGTGCACCCAGCAAAGCCTGGAAGAACCTTATCGTAACTGGAGAAGGAGTAAAAATTTTGTAAAT
>JAADFP010000161.1 GCA_013152825.1 Caldisericota bacterium
TCCTTAGATCTTCTTCCTTGAAACCAAAGTAATGACCTATCTCATGAAAGAGCACTTCTCTTACTCTTTCTTTTATTTCTTCTTCGCTTGTGGCGATAGCTTCAATAGAATTCTTAAATATCACCACCGTGTCAGGCCCCACTCCCCCATAGTAATGCCCCCTATGCTTCAAAGGAACTCCCCGGTAATACCCCAGAATTTGCCCTCCTCTTCTTCGCATCAATTCCCTTGCTTCTTCATCATATTCTTCTTCTACCAGAATTGCCAGGTTTTCCACATTCTTTCTGAAAAGGGAGGGAAGTGAATTCCAGGCTTCTTTAACTAATTTTTCAAATTTTTCTTTCTCCATGTCTAATTATATCAAACAAACAGAAGAAAGAACAGGAAAGTTGTGAGTTGTTAGTTGCCAGTTCCACCTGCTACTCCTCCTTAGTAGGGAAAGGGGATAACTCTTAACCAAGGGAACCAGGATACTAACTCACTATTCACTACCGGCTACCGGTAATCAGTTGCGCCCGCCGGCTCCCCTGCCAGCCCACAATGAGAGCGTATAGCCTTTTCCCCTGTCTTAAATTGGATTTTGGAATGAGTTTGCTGTATCATTTTTCATCTCTTTCTACAGAGAATGTTTTTTCTTTTTGCCTTCACCTCTTGTGAAGGCTTTTTATTTTCCTCGCTTAAGTTTATCACCAGAGACTTAAGGAAAGTTTAAGGCTTTCTAATGCGATTTTTGGGATTGAAGACTGCAGTTGACTTTTTGCCCGTTGCAGGGTATATTCCAGGAAAGCGTAGAGAGCTTATGGGACATACAGAGTTACATTGAAAATTGAGGTGTTTAAGTTTAAAATATTCAACCTATAGTTAATAGTTAAATAGTCTAGGTAATACTAATATAAGGAGGTTGTTATGATTCTCTCGGGCTTTGGTGATGAAATATCAGATGATTTAAATGAACAGCTGGAGGTAATGGCGAGTGAGGGGATAAAGTATCTGGAATTGAGAGGGGTGTGGGGTAAGAATGTTATCCAACTCACTGATGAAGAAGCTAAAAAGGTGAAGCATATACTTATGGAGCATAACTTCAAAATTTCTGCCATAGGCTCTCCTATAGGTAAAATAAATATAACAGATGATTTCACAGAGCATTTGAGAAGCTTCAAGAGAGCCCTGGAACTTGCCAGGATTTTCGAAACCCATTATATCCGTATATTCTCTTACTACATTCCAGAAGGCGAGAAGCCTGAGAAATATCGTGATGAAGTAATGAAAAGAATGGAAAAAAAGACGCAGTGGGCAGAAAGAGAAGATATTATTCTGGTACATGAGAATGAAAGAGGAATATACGGGGATATCCCGGAAAGATGCAGAGATATCTTTGCTACCATAGATTCTCCCTACCTGCGGGCGAATTTTGACCCGGCAAATTTTGTGTTTGAAGACGTGAAGCCTTACCAGGACGCTTTTCCTTTACTGGAAGAATTTACTTCTTATGTACACATAAAAGATGCGCGCCATACCCAGGATAAGGTTGTTTGTGTGCCAGCGGGAGAGGGAGAGAGTGAAGTCAAGGAAGTGTTAAAAGCACTGCGTGATAACGGGTATCATGGCTTCCTTTCCCTGGAACCTCACCTGGCAGAGGCAGGCCAATACAAGGGGTTTTCTGGCCCGGATAAGTTCCGGAAGGCCACCAGAGCTTTAAAGAAAATCCTGGATGAACTTAATATAGAATACTCTTGAGTAAAACAACTTACGCATCGTTTGCCAAGGTAAACCTCTTCCTGGAGCTTTTAGGAAAGAGAGGGGATGGTTTCTGGGAAATAGAGACTATTTTTCAAACCATCTCGCTTTCTGATACCCTGACCTTTGAGGTCATTGAGAAGGACACAATTTCTTTCTCCTGCAACTGGAAAGAGCTGGAAAACGAAGAAAACCTGGCAATAAAAGCAGCCCGTAAATTGCAGAGAGCAGGAAAGATAAGAAAAGGGGTAAAAATTTCTCTGCAAAAGCGCATCCCCCTGGGAGCGGGGTTAGGCGGAGGGAGCAGCAATGCTGCTCTGACTCTTAAAGCTCTGAATACTCTGTGGGAAGTTAATATGGGGAAACAGGAGCTACACGAAATAGCTGCTTCCCTGGGTTCCGATGTCTCCTTCTTTTTAACGGGGGGGACCTGCCTGGGGAAAGGGAGGGGAGAAATCATAACCCCTTTACCATCTTTGCCTGCCTGGGAAATTTTTTTGATTTTTCCTCCGTTTTTGGTATATACTAAAGATGTATATGCTGATGCACGTTTGCCAGAAATCTATCTTTCTTCTAAACCTATGCAGAATGCTATAAAAAATAAGGATAAGGGAGACGTATTGGCGAATCTTTTTAACCGGCTGGAGGAGACAGTATTCAGAAATTATCCTGAGATAGAAGCATGGCGGGAAGAATTGCAATCTCTGGGATTTAAAAATACTTTAATGAGCGGCTCTGGCCCCACGCTGTTTGGTTTTCTTTCCGGTGCAGAAGAGGCTAAAAAGATTAGAGAATGGAGTAAAAAGAAAAGGCTGCGCTGTGAGTGCTTTCAGTTTCAACCGGCAAAAATTTTTCATATTCAATGAATAACAGGAGGTTTGTATGGAGATTACTGATGTTAGAGTACGTCTGGCTTCTCGTAAAAGGGACAAGGTAAAGGCATTCGCTTCGGTCACCTTCGACAGCTGTTTTGTGGTGAGAAACATACGGCTGATAGAGGGGAATAATGGCTTATTCTTAGCTATGCCTTCTGAGGAAGCCAGGAAATCATGTCCCCAGTGTACTTCGCGTATTCCCTGGAGTAGTCGTTTCTGCCCTCGTTGCGGAGCCCATCTGGGAGATAATGCAGTAGTTACTTCTGCCAAACAGGGCTCCCGCGATTTAGCTCATCCCATCAACCAGGAAACACGAGAATACATTACCTCCAAGGTTATTGAGGCTTATAACGAAATACTTGCTGAGGCGCCTCCTCTCTCAGAAGAAGTAGAAGAGACGGAAAAAGTAGAAGAAAAAGAAAAAATAGAAGAGGTAATTGAAGAAGTGAAAAGCGAAGATGAGGAAAGCCAGGCAGAGGAAATAAGCGAAACCTGATTCCCTGCGCTTCTCCATTTTGTGGATGGGTAGCGAGAAGCTCCGTGCAGCGTGTACGGATGTAATAGGGGTATCCCGCTGAATAGAAGGCTACGAGTTTATCCTGATACCTGTCGGGATAGAGAGGAGGCAGGTCTGCTCATGGAGGCCATAGGAAATTCAGAAATCCGAATTGCCGGTTAAAACACTGCGAAACAAAAGAATAGTTATAGCTAACTCTATTGGTAAAGATTCGCAGGGCTTTTATATAATTCATTCTCCTTCTCCTTCCCGCTGGTCTTCCGGTGTGCAGGAAGAGAATCACTTCACTTATTACCCCTGGGAGTTGGCCTATCTCTCTTCTTTGTTGAAAAGGGACACAGACTGCCAGGTCAAATTTGTAGATGGAAATCTGCAAAAATTAACCTGGGAAGAATTATCAGAAGAGATTCTCCGGCATTCTCCTCAATACCTAATCATGGAGCCCTCTACGCGCACGATTACAGATGATTTAAGGTGTGCCCTGAGAGTAAAAGAAAAAGCGGGAACGATCTTAATACTTTGCGGCCAGCATGCCAGTGCATTTCCAGCTGAGATGCTGTCGCAGGGAGTGGATTTTGTGGTGAGCGGCGAGTACGAAAAAGCAATCCTGCAATTTTTCCAGGGGGAAAACCCTCATGACCTTCCTGGATTCTATCCCAATCCTCCTGGAGAACTAATAGACCTGGACTCCCTTCCCTTTCCTGAAGATGAAGATATAAAAAGAATCGATTATGCTGTTCCAGGAGAACCTTCCTCTGACTACCTGGAGATTCAGGCTTATGCTTCCCGCGGTTGTCCCAGATCCTGCAATTTCTGTGTTTCCCGTCATCTTTACTACCGGAAACCCCTGTGGAGAAAGCGGAGGGTGGAAAACATCCTGAAGGAAATTGTTTACCTTAAAGAAAAGTATCCCCGCATGCAGGGAATTTTCTTTGATGAAGAATGCCACAATGGAAGCGAAGATTTTATCCTCCAGCTATGCAGGGGGATAGTAGAGGAGAGGTTAAATATCCTCAAATTTGAGGCCATGTGCGATGCCATGCTCCTTACCCGGAATATGCTGCAAGCCATGCGCGAGGCAGGTTACTACCAGGTAAGAGTGGGCATTGAAAGCAGAAGTGAAAAGGCATTGAAAGGCATTAATAAAAACATAAAATTTAAGAAACTTGAAGAAATGCTCCACTCCGCCAAAAAAATGGGACTGCTTACCTACGGCACGTTTATCATGGGTGCGCCGGACTCTTCCAAGCAGGAAGACCTCAAGACAGTAAAGTACATTAAATATCTGCTTCGTAATGGTCTTCTGGATAAACTGCAGGTTTCCATTCTCACTCCCCAGCCAGGAACACCCTTTTATACCTGGAGCCTGGAAAACAATTACCTGAGCCTGGAGGATTTTTCTGCCTTTGATGGAGAAAGGAGAACAGTAGTAAG
Source organism: Caldisericota bacterium (assembly GCA_013152825.1). Taxonomy (GTDB): domain Bacteria; phylum CAIJMQ01; class CAIJMQ01; order JAADFP01; family JAADFP01; genus JAADFP01. Next base: position 4,564 of record JAADFP010000161.1, read on the forward strand.
CTATCCTCATTACCCTGCTCAGTGTATTGAGAAAATGAAGGAGACAGCAGTGAGAGTTAGAGACAGGGAACTCCTGTTGAAAAATATACAGAAGGGAACCCTACTTTCCTGGACAAAGAAAGTTTTTCAAAGACACGGGATAAGGAAGGGCTTGAAAAAAGCTTATCACCGATTGCGAAAACTCCTCTTTTTTTAATGAAAAAATTAGAGGGGGCAAACATAATAATTTTTTATTTCGGGGAAGGAGAAATAAACCCAATATTTATGCGTTGCCGGCATTAATCGATATTGTGGAGGGTAAGAAGATGGGTAAAGACTATCCGCTGGCATTTTATACAGGTAGCAGGAAGGGTTATGAAACATGCTCGTCTGGTTATGAAGTGTGTACAGGGAAACCCTTACCCTATTTCAGCAAACTCTTCGGAACTTAATACCAGCTAAAGAAGATGCCTTCTTCCACCCTTTCTTTACTATGAAAAGGGAGAGTATTGTCTCCTTATTCCTCTCTTTCTCCTTTTTACCCCTTCTTCTTTTCCTCTATTTAATCTTACCTATTGACTTCTAATGAGATTTTTGGGCTTTCCCATCCTCTTGCGTATTCTCCCTGAAGCCTGCCCACCCTCCCGCTAGTCGAGAGCAGGCAGGGAAGATATTCCAATTGAAATCACACAACATTCTTGACGTTACCATAAGGTGGAAAATTTGTAAAAATGCTCACTTTTGTGTAAAATTGCCTCCGTGAAAGAACATAGTGTAATAGGAGTTGTACTGGCCGGAGGGAAGAGCTCGCGTTATCACCGGTTAAAACATAAATTCCTGGATATTTACAAGGGAGAAGAAATAATAAAGCATGTTTTAAGAGCTATGAGGCCGTTGGTGGAAGAAATAGTTATAGTGGTGAGTCCGGAACATGAGGAAATCAGAGAGGTACTGGAAGATTTTGATATACCTATTAACTTTGCTATTCAGAAATCACCCCTTGGAACAGGTCATGCCCTACTCTCTACGGCTCCCCTTCTGGAAAAGAGAAACGCAATCTTACTGATAAGTTTTGCCGATAAACCTCTGGTTACTTCTTCCACCTTTTCTCTCCTTCTTACTGAACATGTACAGAGTAAGGCAGAGATTACTTTTGCCATAGCTTCTTTACCTGATCCTGGGTCAAAGGGGAGAATTATAAGGAAAGAAGGTAGATTTGTAGATATTGTGGAAGAAAAAGACGCAAATGAAGATATAAGACACATCAAAGAAATTCATGCAGGTTATCTGTGTTGTTATACCAGAAGTATTTATGAACGGCTCAGGCGGCTGGATAATAATAATGTGGCCGGAGAGTATTATTTAACCAAAGTATACCGGGAATTTATAAATGATGGGCTCCCTCTGCATATGGTAGAGATTCCTGGTAGGGAAAGTTACGATATCAACGCTGTACACCATCTGGACAATATACAAGAATGGGAATCTCTCTTTACAGATAAAAAAGAATAGGGTTCCCTTTTTCAGAGATATCCCATTCTCCGGGAGGATAAAATGAAGTATTCCATGGTTGACGTTTCTGGGAAACCAGCATCTCTTAGGTGGGCCTATGCCCAGGGAAAAATTTTGCTTTCCAGGGGAACAGTGGAGAAAATAAGAAAAAACGAGTTGCGAAAGGGAGATGTTCTTTCACTATCAGAATCTTCCGGCATCGTAGCAGCTAAATGGGTGCCTTATTTAATTCCTCTGGCCCATAACGTAAGAATAGATAAAGTTAATATTAAGTTTTCCATAGAAGAGGATGGAATTGTGGCTACTTCAGAGGTAAGAGGTAAGGATAGGACAGGAATGGAGTTGGAATCTCTTTTTGCCGTAAGTGTTGCTTTGCTTAATATCTACGATTTTTGTAAGGCAGAAGATGAAAAAGCAGAAATTACCGGAATAAAGCTTCTGGAAAAAGGCAAACAGGAAGTGGAGAAGAGTTTAGACAATACACTGTAGACTATAGACGTTAGACTGGAAGGAAGGTAAACAGTAAATTGGTTTCCTGGTCTCTTGGTATCCTGTATCTTGGTTATTGTATTTTGTATCTTACTCACTACGTCTATCGGTTACGGTTGCGTAGCGCGAATCGTATATTGTTATTCGGACACCGTTTTCCTCCACATCTTTCCTCCTCCGTCATTCCTGATCTCTTCTGTCATTCCCGCGAAAGCGGGAATCCAGTATCCCGCATCTCTTCTCTCACGCACTAAGCTACTATTCAAGGGCTAACGTCTGCAATCTTAAGTCTATGGATGGCTGCTTCCGCCCCGCTATACATCGGGACAGGCAGGCATGACAGGTAGAACTGGTTTTCCTATATCCTGTGTCTCCCCTCACTTAATCTCTATTTACTCTTTACTCCCCTCTCCCCTCGCTACTCGCTACTAACTTACCCGCCTGCTCTCCTGGAGCAGCATAATCGCCCGGTTAATCCTGCGTACACACCCCTCTTTGCCTATCAAAAAGATCACGTCAAAGATAGGAGGGCTTACCATTTTGCCGGAAAGAGCAACCCGCAAGGGATGAATAAACTTTCTGCCGCTCATGCCACGTTTTTCACAGGAATCCCGCAAAACCTTCTCAATATTTTCCACGGTAAAAGGTTCTATGTTTTTTATCTCTTCTTTCAGGTCGGACAACAGATTCGGGACGTACTCTTTCTGCAATATCTTTCTGACTGCTTTCTCCTCAAAGGGATATTCCTCGCTAAAGAAAAAAGCAGAATCCTTAACCAGTTGTTGAAAAGTTTTTATCCTCACCTTATAAAGGGTAAAAAATCTCTCCCACCACTCTTTATCCCTTATTTCTCTTTTTATGCCGCCTTTTTCCAGAAACTCCCAGCCCACCTCCATGAACTTATCCTCTGGCATTCTCTGAATGTACTGGCTATTTATCCAGTCGAGTTTGTCTATGTTAAATATTGCGTTTCTCTTGGAGATATTCTCCAGGGAAAATTTTTCAATAATTTCCTGCCGGGTAAATATTTCCTCCTCTGAACCGGGGTACCAGCCTAAAAGGGACAAATAATTTAGTAATGCCTCGGGAAGATAACCCATCTCTTTGTATTCCAGGAGATCTGTAGCACCGTGTCTCTTGGAAAGGCGGCTCCGGTCCGGTCCCAGGATAAGGGGAAGATGGGCAAATTGGGGCACAGGCCACCCAAAGGCACGATAAAGTGCAAGCTGGCGAGGAGTATTGGTAATATGGTCTTCTCCTCTTATTATATGGGTAATTTCCATGAGGTGGTCATCCACAATACAGGCAAAATTGTAGGTAGGAGTGCCATCTGCTTTCTGAATTATGAAATCGTCAAACTGATGCTCCGAAAAATCTATATAACCCCGAATCTTATCTTCAAACCCTCCAATGGGACCTTCCCACCTGAACCTTACTACTGACCTCTTCTTTTCCCTCCTAAATTTTTCCCGTTCCTCAGGCGTGAGATTCCTGCATCTGCCGTCATATAGAGGGACTTCTTTCCTTTTTATCCTCTCTTTTCTCCTTTCTTCCAATTCTTCGGGTGTACAGTAACAGAAGTAAGCTTTATCTTCTTTTAACAACTGGTTGATGTACTGCTGGTAAATATTAACTCTCTGGCTCTGGAAGTAGGGGCCGTATGCCCCTCCCACTTCTGGCCCCTCATCCCACTCCAGCCCCAACCAGCGCAGGCCGGTTAATATCTTGTCCACCACTTCTTTCCGGGAACGGGTAAGGTCTGTATCCTCAATACGAAGAATAAATTTTCCTCCTGCATGCCTGGCAAACAACCAGTTAAAGAGAGCAGTGCGGGCTCCTCCTATATGAAGGTACCCGGTAGGTGACGGTGCAAATCTAACTCTTACCATTTTATCTCCTTATTTTGTCTCTTTCCCGGGTTTAACGGGAAAGATAGAGAGCATTTTAGTAGGAATAGCCTTCCCTGCAATATTCCTTTTTGCTAAGTATTTTACCATTTTTATTCTTCAGTACGGTAAAGATTTACAATTTACTGGAATACAGGTCCCTCAGGATATGCTTCTTTACCTTGCCCGCAGGAGTACGGGGCAGGGAAGAGAGGAACTCGATTTTCCGGGGGACCTTGTAGTGCGCCAGATGCTGCAGGAGAAATGAGCGAAGCGCCCCCTCTGTGATTTTCTCCTCACAAACCACAAAAGCCGTTAATATCTCTCCTTTTTCAGTATTGATACCCACGACAGCGGATTCCTTCACTCCGGGATACTTACCAATGTACCTCTCTACTTCCGAGGGATATACATTAAGTCCTTTAAGCACCACCATGTCTTTCTTCCTGTCTATTATGTACAGATAACCATCTTCATCCATTACCCCTATATCCCCTGTGTGAAGACAATTATCTTTTATAACTTTCCTGGTTTCTTCTATATTTTTCCAATAGCCCTTCATCACCATAGGACCCTTTATAACTATTTCTCCTTCTTCCCCGGCAGGAACGGCTTTTCCCTCTTTTAATATCCGGACTTCTACCCCTTTCAAAGGCAGGCCTACAGAATTCTTCTTTCTCCTTTCTTCAGGGTTGAGGGAGACCACGGGAGAGGTTTCGGTAAGCCCGTATCCCTGCAAAAGCGGAAGGCCAAATTTACCTTCAAACTCCTCTTCCACTTCAGGAGGCAACTTCTCTCCCCCGGAAACACAGAATCGAAAAGGCAATGCAGGTAGTTTTATCTGGTTAAGAAGCGCGAAGATCTGCGGTATAGCAAGAAAGATGCTGGTTTTGTTACAAAGTATGGTTTCCAGGGCTCGCTCAAACTGCTGGAGGTCACCCGACATTACCACGCCTGCTCCCTGGTAGAGAGGAGTAAGCAAACAGGCAGTAAGCGAAAAGGAATGGAAAAGGGGAAGAAGCAAAGAGAAGCGATCCTCGACAGACACCTTGATTCTATCCAGACAGGCTTCCACGTCAGAGATTAAGTTTGCATGGGTAAGCACCACCCCACGGGGGAATCCCGAGGTGCCGGAGGTATAGATAATTACTGCTTCCTCCGGGAATTCAACTCTACCCAGCTCCTCTTTACTCCCTATTTCCAGGGGAATCTCTTCCAGAGCTAAAATCTCTCCCGGAAAATCCTCCCTGAGAAACTTTTTGGTAGATAGAAATTCCTCGGAAAGCAGAATGAGAGCAGGAGCAACCTCTTCAAATATTTCCCCCATTTCTTCTTCCAGGAAGTAATTCAGGGGTACGGGAATACCACCGGCGTAGAGAGCACCAAAAAAGGCAAAAACGAAACGGGGCGAATTACGAGAGATTATGGCTACCCTCTCCCCTTCTTTTATTCCTTTCTTACGGAAATAGAAAGCAAAGGAGAGAGAGTAATCCCTCAACTGGCGGAAAGTAAACACTTCTTTTCCCGTATAGAGAAAAGGCTTGTCGGGAAGAGAATCAGCTTTTTTTTCTAAAATATCAGGAAGAGTCAAGATCATTTCTAAACCGGGGCAGTTTTTGTTTTTTATCCTGGAGATTTTGCCCACTCCTTACCATGAAGTATATCATATTATCTGGTAAAATATTGTAGTGCCCGGTGGTGTAACAGGTAGCACACTGGCCTTTGGAGCCAAGAGTTGAGGTTCAAATCCTCACCGGGCAGCTATAGGCAATGGCCCTCATCTTCATGTCAATGCACGGTGGAGAGGTGGGATTTACTTTTCCCCGCTGAGTGCAGGGTTGACTTTTCTTAGAATGGCATCTATCTCTTTTTCTTTTTCCTTTTCATGTGTGCTTTCATAGTAAGCCTTGAGATTTAATAGAGCAGGAAGGCTGGCAGGGGCTATTTTCAATGCCTTCTCCCACTGTTTTTTAGCTTCTTCCCTATCTCCCAGCCGAAAGTAAGCAAAACCAAGGTTTACATAGGAAAGCTCTAAAGAAGGGTCCAGAGCTATGGAGCGGTAGTAATAGGGAACAGATGCGGCAAATTTATTTTCCCGGGAGAGCTGGTTGCCCGTCCTGAACTGGAGATGGGACAGAAGAGGGAAAAGAAGAAAGAAGATAAAAAGAGGGGAAATTATCAGCCCTAAAAGGGCAGGACGAATTTTTACCTTCAATCCTTCTCTCCTTCCTTCCAACCCTGCCAGCGAGAAGAAGAGCAGGGAAGAGAGAGGAGTGTGAAAAGGAAAACTTACCAATCCCTCTAAAATTAGCGCTAATCCTCCTACGAACCAGATTCCTCCTGTATTAAGGCGCATTACCTGGAAAAGCAGGAAAAGAAATGCCACTAACGAGATAATCCCTCCCTCAACAGCCACCTGCAGATAGTCATTGTGCGCCTGTTCTATATTCACCTCGGGAAGCACCCGGTGAAAACTTTTATCCTTAAAAAAAGGGAGATAGTACTTATAACTACCCCAGCCCCAGCCTGATACTGGTTTCTCTTTTAGCATGTTCCAGGATACCCTCCATACTTCCTGTCTCCCCTGGAAGGTAAGCAACTCTCGAAAAGGGGCAAATTTTACAAAAACGAGGAGGAAGATAACCGTTATTCCCAGAATAACCAGCAAAACCTTCTTTTTTTTTCTGGAATAAAAGAAGAGGAGGGAAGCAGAAAACCCCAGGATACATCCCTTGGAGAAAGTAAGAATAAGAGCAGCAGCAGGCAAAAATACCAAGCATCTACGGGAAAATCCCGGCCAAAAACCTCGCCATTGCCTTTCGGCGCGGGAGTAAATAAGCGCAAAAGGAAGCAAGAGTACGAGGAATTCCCCTACCATGTTTGAATTACCTATAGAAACCCATATCTGGGGAGGAAATCCCCCAAACTTTTTCCAGAGGAAAGGAGGAAGGGAAAAGAAATCAAGCACAGCAAGGAAGGAAATGAAAAGGAGAAAAAAGTAAAGGACAGGCCGGAAGATTTTTCTATCTTTCTCTTTCACCTGGTAAAAAAGCAAGAACGAGATAACCAGGAAAACCCACCAGGTAAAAACTTTACCTCCCCGCATGGGATTGTCTATCCAGACAGCCGGGAGGAAGAAAAGTAGGGGCAGGAGAAAAGATTTCCCCGGCAGGCGAATTTCCTTATAGGGATAGCAAAAAATAGCCAGGATAATAAAGAACCCCGCTACGGTATATTTCACCTGCAGGAAGCCAAAGGGGGTGGTATCCAGGAAGGCAAGAGTAGTAGCAATAAGCGAGGATAAAAGGATAAAAACAAAAATTTTTTCTTTCCTTTCAAGCATTCCTGAGTGCCCTCCAGAATGTTTTCTTAGCCTGGGAAGGCGAGCTTAAAAAATGCACTGTCCAGAGAAAAACATCGTATGCCAGGAAAAAAGGCAAACGAACAAGAAATTCTTTAAGGGTAGCATTTTTCTTCCAGGTGCGATAACGGTTCAATATAATCTGCTCTTTCAGGTAGGGAGAAAGATGCATAAACATGGGACCTTTTCTCTTTTCTCTTATCGTGGTTCCTCCCCGGTAGTGAAAGGCCAGGGCAGAAGGGACAAAGATACACTTCCATCCCTTCTTCCTGGCTCTCCAGGCCAGGTCAAGATCTTCATAAAAGATTCTCAGTTTTTCATCAAAGTACCCCCCCTCCTCTTTTATCTCTTCCAGCATTTCTCTCCGATAAAGAACCGCTATTCCTCCCGGGCTGAAAACCTCCGTCACTTTTGAGAATCTCCCGCCTTTTCTCCTTCCCCTCCCCCTATCCCTGGGAGTACCCCAGAGGGAAATAGTCTGCCCGCAGGCATCGAGCCGCTTCCCCTCCCAGTCGTATATCCTGCCGCAGGCCATGCCTATCCCGGGAGAAACATTCATATGCTGAAGCATCTCTTCTAAAAATTTCTCCGAGAGCCTCAAATCGTTATTGAGACAGAGTATATACTTTCCCCGGGATTCTCTTATCCCGATATTCATTCCCCGGGAGAAGAACAGGTTGGTGGGATTAACTATTACTTTAACCCCGGGGAACTCTCTTTTAACCCATTCCACCGAGCTGTCAGAGGAGGCATTATCCACAAGAATCACCTCGTCAGGGAGATAAGTTTGCGCATAAAGAGAAGGAAGAAGCACCTTTAAAAAATCCTTGCCGTTGTAATTTAGAATAACTACTGATACTTTTCTATCCATTCTCTCTTTTTTCTCATCCGGGGCAAAAGCTGTATAACTTCCCTGCAGGCTTTAACGGAGTAAGGATTGTAAAACAGGAAAAATGCACCCCTGAAAAGCTCATAAGGAAGCCAGGCCGGTAAGTCTTTCAAGAACCTTGCTAACTTCTCGTTTTTTACCAGCAAAAGATACCGGTTTCTAAAAGAAAGGTACTGTCTAAAAAAGGAAGAGAAAGTAACCCTGCCCCAGTGGTAAGCCCTAACCCCGGGATAATAGACAGCTTTCCAGCCTTTTTTCCTGGCTCTCCAGGCCAAATCAAAATCCTCCAGTAAGAAAAAGAAATCCTCATCAAAGTACTCTTCCCCTATTTTCACCTCTTCCAGCAACTCCCGCTTGTACAGAGCACAACAACCTGCCGGGCCAAATATTTCTCTCTCGCTTTCCTCCCCACATATTTCTCCCTCTCCCAGGTTATAAAACCTGCGGGCGTGAGAGATATAAAGCCCCCGGGAATAAATTAAATTCCCCTCCGGGTAGAGAACTAAAGGCTGCCACATCCCCACCTGGGGAGCCTCGGCAATTTTCTGGCGGAAAAAAGAGAAAAAGTTTTTCTCCAGCAGTACATCTGCATTCATCACTAAAATATACTTACCAGAAGCAAGTTTTATCCCTTCATTCACTGCCCGGGAAAAGCCTCTATTATTCCCGAACCTGTGGTAAATAATGGAGGGATAGGTTTCCCTTACCCACCTATCAGTTCCATCGGTAGACCCGTTATCTACCACCACTAACTCCGGTGAATCAGCCTCGCTGTCCAGAACAGAAGGGATAGATTTTTTCAAGTAATAAAGAGAATTATAAACCGGGATAACCACGGAAAAAAAGGAAGTACCTTCAGAAATCCTCAGCTCAGACATCAAGATAATATTCTACCAGAAAAGTTCTATTTGTGAGCTGTTCCTTCCTTTCTGCTACCTAATTGTCTCTTGTAAGCGGGTTGCATCCCCCTGCTTTCCTCTCTCACGTTACCTGGGGGTGCCTTCCATTTCGGACATTCCGGAGAAAACCATAAAAACACCTCCTAAACAGCATCACTGCTCCTTATTCTCAAATCCCTAAGAATATTGGAATAATCTCCCGTTACCAATTTGTCCTCGGGATAGACAGGCTTCCCGATCCCGCCCTGTGTCGGGAGAGCGCAGGCGGGAATCTACTTCATGGGACACACATAATATTGCTTCTCATTCTCACTCTCCTGGATACCCGCTTTCGCGGGTATGACAGGTAGAGCTGGTGATTTGCATTATGGCTTCACCCTTCATTTGTCCGGCTTTGTCATTCCTGCCTGTCCCGATGAACATCGGGGCGCAAGCAGGAATCTACTTCATGAACACACATATATTTGTGTTTTCTAACCGCCTACTATTTATTATTGAACCACATTTGAGCAGGTAAAATAGTCATCTACGATATAATTGTTCCAGAGGAGGGTGCTGAAATGAGATATAAACTAACAGCAATAATTGAAAAGGAAGATAATGGCTATGTAGCTTTGTCTCCTGAACTGGATACAGCAAGTCAAGAAAATACGCCTGTAATAACCTGGAAGAAGTTTTAACTTTATTTTTTGAATGTGCATCTCTCCAGAAAAGATACAGGAGCGATTATCTCAGGAAGTTTATATTAGTCCGGTTGAGGTAGCAATTGGGTAAGTTACGAGTCTTTTCTGGAGCAGCAGTTTGTAAAATTCTATCTCTGGTTTTGTGGAATTGAAGAAGACGGGGAAGTCAGGTCAAGTCCCATTTTCCCTGTAAAGTGGTATCTTTTTCATTAGAGCCTCCTTTCTTTTTCTTCGTTTAAATTTATCAGGAGGCTCTCCTCTTTTTTACAGGAATTTTAAAACCTTACCCATTTTAAAATACCCTGGAGGCAGACAGAACTTATATGAGAAATGACTATTCTATGGAAGGTTGGATGTTTATAAGTTACCGTTCTCTCCTGTATTATTCATCGCTTGATAGAAGAGACCTTGTTAAGTAAATATAACCCTCTAGATGTACTCTTGCACTTAAGCAAATATAGGAAGGCAAAGAGGTCAACACAATGGATAGACCTTGAAATACCTAAACAAACAGGCATATTAATAGAGGCTTTTTCTCTGCCTATTACTTATAAAATTTAAGAAGCTAGGGTTTAAGTTCTTCTGCCCTATGACAGGCAACCTGATGTAAAGGAGAAACCTGTTGTAACTCCGGGACTTTTTCTTCGCATATTCTCATTTTATAAATGCAGCGAGGGTGAAACACACACCCAGAAGGAGGAAAAGCAGGATTAGGCACCTCCCCCTTAAGTATAATTTTTCTCCTTCCTTTATCATCCAGCCGAGGAATAGCCTGAATCAAAGCTTCTGTATAGGGATGCAAAGGAGAAAAGAATACTTCTTCTGATTCTCCACATTCCATTACCCTTCCCAGGTACATAATCAATATTCTATCAGAAAGATATTTAACTACTCCCAGGTTATGAGAGACCAAAATATAGGTAAGTTTATACTTCTCTTTCAATTTTTCCAGAAGGGTCAAAACCTGTGCCTGCAGTGATACATCAAAGAAGTCGGTTCATCAAGGAGAAGAAGGGAAGGTCTGAGAATAAGTGCCCGGGCTATGGCAATCCTCTGTCTCTCTCCTCCGCTGAACTGATGGGGAAACCTATAAACATGCGAAGGGTCAAGTCCTACACTAACTAAAATTTCTTCTACTCTTTCCTTTACATCCTGTCTACTTAAAGAAGCATGGAGCTGGAGAGGCTCTGACAGAAGATTCCAAACCCGCATCCTGGGATTAAGAGAAGAAAATGGGTCCTGAAATACTATCTGGATAAACGGCCTCAACTCCACTAATTCACGATAAGTAACTTCATTAAGGACATAAGAATTCTTATTGTAAGAGAAAACAATTTTTCCCTCTGTAGGCGGTACAAGCATGGTAATGCTCTTCAAGAGAGTAGACTTGCCACATCCTGACTCCCCTACTATACCCACAACTTCCTCCCTCTTTATTTCAAAACTCACTTTCTCCAATGCCCTGATATATCCAGTAACTTTTCTAAAAAAACCACTGTAAACAGGAAAATATACCTTCAGATTTTCCACTTTCAAAATGCTTTCTTTCTTATTCATAAAGCCAGCACCTCACCCAATGTCCATTTTCTACTTCTTTCCAGATGGGGGAACGAGAGCAGATATTCATCCGGTAAGCGCACCGGGGAGAAAAAACACAGCCCTCCGGTTTCTCCCAGGGCTGCGGAACATTACCTTTCATGCTCTTAAGCCTTTTTCTTCCCTTACGTAGAGAAGGGAGAGAAGCAATCAACCCTTTTAGATATGGCTGCAAGGGATTTTTCAATAAATTTTGCACTTTTCCCTGCTCCAAAATTTCGCCCGCGTACATTACTATCATATCTTCTGCCACATCGTTCACTACACAAAGGTCATGCGTTATCAAAAGAAAAGCCATGCCTATTTTTTCGTTTAATTCTTTAATAAGCTCCAGTATCCCAGCCTGGATAGTAACATCCAGAGCTGTAGTAGGCTCATCCGCGATAAGGAGAGATGGTTCTAAAATCAGTGCCATAGCCAGCATAACCCTCTGCTGCATTCCCCCCGACAGCTCATGGGGAAACCGGTCATAAATATCTGCCGGATGAGGAAGACCTACCTTCTCCATTATCCGAAGTGCCCTATCCCTGGCATCTTTTCTATTGCAGCCGAGATAGATTAGCGGTTCTGCTATCTGATAGCCTACCGTCATGGTAGGATTGAGCGAAACAGAAGGCTCCTGGAAAACCATAGAAATTTCCTTTCCCCTTATTTTAAGCCATTCTGGAGAATTCGGAGAAAAGGAATGCAAAGGAAGAATCTCTCCGGGAGTATGGAATAATATTTCTCCTTCTTTTATCTTTATTCCATAAGGAAGCAGGCCCATAATGGAAAGCGCTGTAATAGTTTTCCCACAACCTGACTCCCCTACCAGACTTAATTTCTCTCCCTTTCGGATAGAGAACTCAAGATTACGGATAATAGGATAAGAAATTTCACCCTGGAACTCTATGGTAAGCCCCTTTATCCTGAGAAGTTCTTTTTCCATAAGAATTACTCTCACATTTTACCAGACTTTGGAGGATATATAGGACCATAGACATTAGACTATAGACTTTGGACCGGAAGGGGAGTTAATAGTGAATAGCCTGCCCGCCCCCAAGGTAAAAAAGGCAGAGAGATGTTATGTCAGTCTTTTTATCTAAGATAGTTCTGTGTGTATTCCATATACATCAAGAATCAGCGCACCTGGAGAATAAGAATAAGCTCAGTACTTCCCAATCATTTCTGGTAAAATGAGGCTATGGGTAAGATTAAGAAACTTCCGGAACATGCCGTAAAACTAATTGCCGCAGGGGAGATTATCCTTGGCCCCTATTCAGTAGTAAAAGAACTTATTGAGAATTCTCTGGACGCAGGAAGTAAAAATATACGAATAACCCTGGCAAAAAGAAAGTGGCATAAAAGAAATACTGGTGAGAGATGACGGACAGGGAATGGATAGAGAAGACGCTCTCCAAGCTTTTGAAAGATATTCAACCAGCAAGATAAAGGATGTAAAAGATATTGCCAGGCTTCACACCTATGGATTCCGGGGAGAGGCACTACCCAGCATTGCCGCTGTCTCCCCTCACCACTCTGAGTACTTCCAATGGAGAAGAAGGCACGCGGGTAAAAGTAAAGGGTGGGAAAATTGTAGAAGTTGATGAAGTCAATCTCCCTCCTGGCACACAGGTAAAAGTGGAAGAACTTTTTTTCAACACGCCGGTGAGGAAAAAAAGCTTCCACTCGCCTCAGTGGGAATTAAAACAAGTATTGGAGGTGGTAGTGCGAGAAGCTCTCTCTTCCTTGAAGGTATCCTACCAGGTGGAAAACAACGGCAAAGAGGTTTTCTTTTCTCCCTCCAGGAATAAAATTATAGAAAGAATCCAGGATATCTGGGGTAAAGAATGGAAAAGCCATCTTCTTCCTGTGGAATTTTCCTGGAAAGGCATAGAGATAACAGGCTGGTGTTCCTCTCCTGCCCAGGGTAAAAAATCTCCTGTTTACTACTTCTACGTAAATAATCGTTCTGTTACTCATAAAGTTCTTCGAGGAGCGGTGCGGGAGGCATATTCCACTTACCTGGGAAGAGATGAATTCCCTGTAATCTATCTCTTCCTGGACGTTCCTCCTCAGGAAGTAGATGTAAATGTTCATCCTTCCAAGGATGAAGTACAATTTAAACAACCGGGCATAGTTTTTGAAGCGGTGAGGAGAGCCCTGCAAAATTCCTTTCCCCTGAAAAGCTCCCGGGTATTCTCCTCTCCTACTCCAACTTCCAGCGATAGAAAAGAATCCTCCTTAGAACTTTCCTTTGAAGTAAAGGAAAAAGGGAAAGAATACCAGGTTATTCCCTTTACCCAGATGCATCGTACTTACTTATTCCGGGAAATAGAAGAGGGGATTTTAGTCATTGACCAACATGCTCTTCACGAGAGGTTAATATTTGAGAAATGGAGAGAGGGAATAAAAGGGAAACAGGTGCTCAAGCAAAAATTACTCTTTCCCGTTACCGTAGAAGTTTCTCCCCAGGAAGAAACCATCATCAGGGAAAACTGGCAGTCTATAACTGAAATAGGAGTGGAATTGGAGGAATTTGGCACACGCACCTATCTACTTTCTTCTCTCCCTTCTTTAATTGCCGGGAAAGCTGATCCTCTGAAAACGTTCTCGGATATTCTGGATGAAATCAAAAAAATCCCTACCAGCATTTCTTTACCCGAACAGATAGAAAATTTAATAAAACAGCTTTCCTGCAAGGCTTCCATAAAAGGAGGGGATACTTTGAAAGAAGAAGAAGTGGAAAACCTTATGAGAATGTGGAAAGAAAACAGAGAAATAGTAACCTGCCCTCATGGCAGGCCGGTATTTATAATAATCACCTGGACAGAATTAGAGAGAAGGTTTCAAAGAAGGTAAGAAGGGGAAGAGTAAAGTCTTAAGACTTTAGACCATAGACATTAGACTATAGACTTTGGATGGGAGTGGTTAGTAGTGCCCGTCTGTCTCCCGTTGCTCGGGACAGGCAGGAATGACGAAGGGAGAGTATGGATGATACAGGAGGCAGAAAGAAGGCGGGGAAGAGACGGTTGACGGATAACAGTCTACGTTTCGCGCTACACAACCGCAGCCGGTTGACAAGTTAAACTATAGACGTTAGACCTTAGACGGGAAGACTTCCGGTATCAGCAGTCATAGTGACTATCTCTGCAAGGGTGGTATAATAACATAGAAACATGGTAAAAAACGTATTTTTTATTTTTGCGATTGGCATTTTCCTCTACGGCTGCCTTTCTTCTGTAAACCCCGTACCTCCCATAGAAAAACTGTTTTCCCAACAGAGATTCGAAGAAGCTATCATCGCCTGCGAGCTTTTCCTTTCGGAAAATCCTTCCTCTCCTTACGCGGCAGAAATCACCTATCTTCTGGGTAAGGCATATCTGGAAATAGATAACCCATACGAGTCTGTAAGGGTCTGGGAAGATTATCTTAGAAAGTTTCCAGGAGGTAAGCACAGAAAGGAAGTAGCAGCCGCAATAGAAAAGTGGAAACAAAAGAAGGGGAAAACCTATCTTTCCCAGATGGAAGAGGAAATCAAGGGTTTATCCCTTGCCTATGAAAAAGTATTGGGTAAAAAGATGCCTCCCTCCCAGTTATACGTTACCCTGGGAAATATTTATTGGGAAGAAGGTGAGAAAAGGCAAGCTCTATCCCTCTACAGAAAAGCAGTGAAACTTGACCCCTCCTTAATGAACAATCCCGCCATTTCTTCCCGCCTGGAGAATTCTATCCCGGAGCAGTCTCCTCCTCTGGAAGTGGAAGATGAGAATATACTGTCCCTGGAAAAGATATGGAAGGGGGAATGGGAAGAAGAAAGTGGTGAGCTGAAAAATTTCCGTATAAAGAGACGTTTGGGAATAATAGTTAGCGGCAAAGTCAAAAACACAGGGATGAAGGAAGCTAAAAAAGTAAGACTATTAGTAACCCTCTACGATTTCTACGCCCGCATACTATCTTCTAAAAGTATCTGGCTGGGAGAAATACCGGCAGGAAAATCTATACCCTTTTCCGTTGTTTTTAAGGGTATAGAGAAAGACAAGGTACATTCGGTAGATTATCTAATCCTTAAAAATAACCAGGAGGGGAAAAAATGAGGTTAAGAGAAAGAATCATCTGGATAGTAGTTGGTTTCCTGCTGCTGATTAATCTTTTCACCCTTTTAAACACACCGTTAAGAGCACAGGCACTTCTTCCGCCTTCCCCCGTCGCACTATCCGCAGGGGAGAAAGGTGTGGTATACTTTTATGATGGAGCAAACTTATGGCTTTCCCGTGATTACGGAGAAAACTGGAAGAAGGTAAAATGAAATTTTTATTTATTGGTTTTTTTGTCATCTTTCTTGCCCTGATTAGCTCTGCAGGAGAAGTTAATCCCAGCCAGGTGTACTATGGTGATCCATTTAACTTCAAGCAAGCTGTTTCCGTAAACATGGAGAAAGTCATCAGTGCGCATCCTCTCTCCGGGAAACTATCCTCCTACTCAGAAAAGGAACCCGAGTTCTGGATTTACCTGAACAAGATAAACCAGGACATATTCAATGCCTTACATACTATCGCTCAGGAGAGAGGCTACGATCTCATCGTGGCAAAAGGAAGTATGAAGAATATCCCGGATATCACCCGGGAAGTAATTTCCTGCTTAAAAAGATGAAAATAATCTTACCACTTATCCTTATTCTGCTTATTCCCTACTCCTTATGGGCGGTACTTCCCAACCAGGTAATGATAGAGGTGAAAGTAGTAGAGGTATCTACACGCTCGGGGAAACAAATTGGAGTAAGATGGGGTTACGATAGAGAAAGACATACAGTCAATCCCATAGCGAGCAACTATTACTCAGAAACCGGCACACCTAAAGCAAGAAGAGGAGGCGGCGAGGAAGCAGCTTTGTACCAGGGAGAGTTCGACTTTCTCAATTTAAACTGGGATAAAGGGGTTGATCTTCTCTTTGATAGAATTAAAATAGGCAAAACTCTCCTGGATGCACGCATTCAAGCTCTAATCCAGGAAGGCAAAGCCAAACTGCTGGCCAACCCGCGCATTGTTACCATAAACGGGAAGAAAGCCACCATAATCTCAGGACAGGAGATTCCCTTCCAGACCACCAAACTGGTGAGTACTCGCACTGTACTTACTACAGAGTTCAAAACTGCCGGAGTAACATTAAATGTCACACCCAATATTCAGGAGAATGATTTTATACTCCTGGATGTTGAGCCCGAAGTAAGCGGGATAATAGGTCATGAGGATGTGGTTTTTGGGAATACGAGCGAGGGGCCTGATAACACCATGGTAGCTTCGCTCCCTGTTTTCTCTACCCGTAAGGTAAAAACTCAGGTTCTGGTAAAAAACGGGGGCACCCTGGTAATAGGAGGCCTTTACCAGAATAACCTGGTTAAAGACGTGGAAAAGGTGCCATTTCTGGGAAGTATTCCTATTTTCGGCCTGCTCTTTAGAAAAACGGAAGAGAAACTTGTGCAGAGTGAATTGTTAAGCAGAGTGAATTGTTAATATTTATTACCCCCCGCATAATCCGCCCCGGGGAAGGCATTGTTATCCCCAGGATAATCGAAAAAGAGAAAGAAAAGTAACTTTGTTATCATACTTGGCATCAGGTTTACTTGCCTTACTGATTTTTCTTCGGCCACTTTACTCTGCGCTGGTTTATCCAATATCCAATCAACATTATTTGCTTGTACTTTCTATTCTTCCCCTGTTGTTTCTTGTCAAAAAAAGTAAAATATGGGAACCTCATCGCTTATCCAGGGAAGAATGGACCTGGGTAGGATTCACTGTATGGACAGGAATAGCCCTGCTCTGGGCAGTAAACAGGCATTCTACGCTGATGCAGCTGGAGCTCTCACTCTCCTATTTTTACATGTACTTTCTGGTAAAAAGGACTTCTCCCTCTTTCCGCCGGATAATCATCTGGGCAGTTATCATCTCCAGTATCTGGGTTTCCATATATGCCATATATCAATACTTTTGGGGACTGGAGGAAACCAGGAAAATGGTAGAGATGATAGGGGTGGAGCGATTTTCCCCCGATTTTATTACCCGACTCTACACCAACCGTGCCTTCTCTACTTTTGTCTATCCCAATGCCCTGGCCGGTTACCTAATTATTCTCATCCCCTTTACTTCCATATTTTTCTTCAAGATAAAAAAACCTCTCCGCTACCTCTATCTCATTATTCCATCCTTACAGATAACTGCCCTCGTGCTTAGCAAGTCCAAAGGTGGTATCCTGAGTCTTGTCCTCTCCCTTCTTATCCTCTTCTGGTTGCTCCTCAACCGGAAATGGAGGCTATACGCCACCACGATAATAATACTCGTATTACTCATTGCTATTTCTTTTCCTGTACTTAGAAAGAATGCGGAGAATTCCTTCGGGGTACGGGTTTCCTACTGGAAAGCAGCCGCAAGAATGATAAAAGCAAAACCACTTACCGGGTTTGGCCCGGGAGATTTTGCCAGAGTCTTTCCCCGCTTCAAAGAAGCTGGCAGGGAAGATACTAAGATGGCACACAACAACTACTTGCAGGTTTTCTCCGAAGGAGGCATTCTTTATTTTCTCCTTTTCGTCTCTTTTTTTTACTTTGCCTTGAAAAATTTACACTTGAGTAAAGATAAAACCCTCTCTCTGGGTATTCAAACTGCTGTTTTTGCCTTCCTCATTCATTCCCTGGTAGATTTTGATTTCTATGTGCCGGGTATAACTCTCATCCTCTTTTCTATAATCCCGCTTGGTATAGGGCAATCCCCATCAAAAAAAGAGCCTTCTCCTAAACCCTATCTCTATCCATTTATTTTCCTTCTCCCCCTCGTTTTCATTATCACGTTGAAAATCATCTGGGCAGACGCTTACTACAAAGAAGCTCTCTACGAGATGAACAAGGGAAATATTAAAAAGGCAGAATATTCCCTGCGCAAAGGCATAAAAATTTATCCCTGGGGAGAAGATATCTCCCAGATAAACTACCACTTCCGCCTGGGAGAACTGTACATGAGAGAAGGAGAAAATGCAGAAAACCGGAATAGAGCAATTACAGAATTCCAGCATGCCACCAAACTTGACCCATACCGCTTTTTCTACTGGGAAAGGCTGTCTCTTTTGTACACTCTAAAAAATGATTATAAAAGTGCTCTTAAATACATAGAACGCGCCCTTTATTGTTACCCTTCCCATCCGAGGTTAAAAAAGGAAAAAGAAGAAATACTAAACAAATTAAATCTCCAAGAAATACGTCAATAAATCGCGATTTATGATAAAGTTATAGCAAAAGGAAAGTTTTAAAATGTTTACCGGAATAATTGAAGAGATAGGAAAAGTAACAAAGGTTATCAAAAAGGCGAAGGGGATACTTCTGAATATAGAGGCAACCAGAGTAATGAAAGAGATGGAAATAGGAGATAGCATTGCTGTTGACGGCGTATGCCTGACCATTGTAAAAAAAGGCGCAACCTATTTCCAGGTGGAAGTAGGAGAAGCAACCTTGCGAAGCACCACCTTTATGGGCTTGAAAACAGGGAAAGCAGTAAACCTGGAAAGACCTTTGACTCTATCCACCAGGCTGGGAGGACATATAATCACCGGGCATGTGGATGGGAAAGGTAAAATAATAGAGAAAGAAGCAGGGAAAGAATTTAATATCAAAATTTCATATCCGCCTTCCTTCTCCCATTATCTTATCAAAAAGGGCTCAATAGCAGTGGATGGAATAAGCTTAACTGTTCAAGAAGTAGAGAAAAGCTTTTTTCAAACTTACGTAATCCCCCATACCTCCGCAACTACCACTCTAAGCAATAAAAAAGTAGGAGATGAAGTAAACCTGGAATTTGACTTCCTGATCAAGATATTTCATAAATGGTGGGAAGAAAGGAATACGAAAACTGACTTTCACACACTTCTTGCGCAAGCCGGGTTTCTATCCACCTAAATAGCAGCTTCTTTACCTATAAAATCTTCCCCTGAATAAGAAGCAGTTTTTTCCTGTAACTGGTAAAATCACAAACTCAAAAACCATTTCCCGGGAAACCGGCAATCGGTTGCGGTTGGATGGTTGGAAACGTTGCTCGTTCTCCGTCCACCGTCCCCCAAACCATATCGCCCCTTTGTCATTCCTGCCTGTCCCGATGAACATCGGGGCGCAAGTGGGAATCCACATCATGTCTCGTGAATCTTGTATCTTGCACCTTCCCCCTCGCTACCTACTACTATCTACTCGCTACTAACTATACAGTCCAACGTCTATGGGCTAAACTCTAACTCCCCCCTGGCTTCTTCACATCTCAGACAGATAAAATCCTCAGGGGGAGAAATATTACCCCTTATGTAATCCTCTATTTCTAGGTAATAAGGAGAGTTCCAGATCTCCTCGATACTATTTTCTCTTACATTGCCCATGATAACTTCTCTCTGCCAATCCATACAGCAGAGAACAACATCCCCATTAAATAAAATATGAATCATCTCGTTTCTCCATATAGAATCACACCCCTTAATTCCTTTATATTTCACCAGAGGCAGCCACTTTACGTTTCCCCCCCTGCTTATAGGAGAAGGGCAATACTTAATCCTTTTCACTCCCAGATTTTTCCAATAGTCCAACGCTTCTTCTTTTTCTTTCTCTGTCAGGTATCCTGGAGCATGCGTGATATTTATCATTACAAAATCTCCCCCCCTTTTCTCCAGTGCTTTCTCCACGAAAAGCGTAATTTTCACAAGAATGTCCTGGAAGTCCCTCCTTCCGGTAAACCTCTGGTAGGTATCTTCTCTTATCGCATGAATAGAAATACCTATCCAATCAAGGGGTGAATCAATAATGCTCTCCCCTATTTCCCTGGTAAGATTTATTCCATTGGTTAAAATATGCACCGAGGCCTGGGGTACTTTTTCTTTTATACGGCAAACTTTTTCTACTATCTGTGGATCGCATAATGGCTCATTCATCAAGTAAGGCATCACTCTTTTTATCCCGGGTTGAGTGGCTGCTTCTTCTATGATTTTCCAGAAAATTTCCTCTTCCATATCTCCCTGGGGCAACTTCTTGCTTACCTCAGAATAGGGACAGAAAGAACAGGAGGAATTACAACGCGAAGTAGTCTGCATCATAATGTGAGTGGGAAAAATCACACGCGTCATTTATTCTCTACCTCCTTCAACTCTGCGCTTATCCAACAGCAGGTAAATTCTATCACATTATTAAAAGACGCTTTAATTTCTTGCGTAACTATGATATATTTTTCCAGGCTTGAAAAAGAAGGAATGCTGAATATTTCTACATTTTTCTGAAGAAAAGGGAGGGAAATAATGCAAATGAGCCATATCAGAAACATAGTATTTGCTTCTCAAGGTGGTACAGGAAAAAGTTCTCTTATCGCTTCCCTATTAAACAAAATGAATGCCCTGGCCAAATTACCCCGTAAAGAAGAGCTATTCAAAGCCTGTGACTATGCTCCAGAGGAAGCAGACAGAGGCTTTACCATTATAAGCAAAGTTTTCACTGTCACCTACAAAGAGCATCTTATAAATATGCTGGATACTCCTGGCTACCCCGATTTTTCTGGAGAAGTAATCGGAGCAATACACGCAGCGGAAAATGTGGTTATTGTAGCTGATGCAACGGGGAGTATAGAGGTCCAGACAGAAAGAGTATGGGAATGGATAAAAGAAAAAACCTTACCATGTGTAGTTTTTGTCAATAAGATTGATAGAGCCGAAGCAGATTTTAAAAAACTATGGAATGAACTGGAGGAGAAATTAGAGGCAGAATTTCTACCTCTCTATATCCCACACGAAAAGAAACTGATTTCTATTCTGGAAGAAGAATCCCCTCCAGAAAGCATTAAGCAGGAAGTAGAAGAAATAAGAGAAAAAATTATAGAAAGAGCAGCAGAGTCCACTGACGAATTGACCGAGAAATACCTGGAGGAAGGGAGTTTAAGTAAGGAGGAGCTTAAGCAGGGAATACGGGAACAGGTAAAAAACAGAAATATCAACTTCATCATTCCAGGTTCTGCCTGGGAAGGAATAGGAATCAAGGAGCTTATCTCATTATTTACAGACATCTTTTCTTCCCCGGAAGGAAGAACTATGCAGACAGCGGAAGGAGAAGAGATTATTTGCGATGAAAAGGGAAGTTTCATAGGGCAGGTATTCAAATCTACCTTTGAGCCCCACCTGGGGGACATGAGCCTGGTAAGAATATTCAGAGGAAAAATTTCCTCAGGAGACAGCATTCTCAACGCCTCGCGGGGAGAGACAGAAAAAATCGGGCAGATACAGCAGCTTATAGGGAAAAACCGCAAGGAGATAACTTCGGCTTCTGCAGGAGAAATAATCGGACTTTTGAAACTTAAAAATACTCATACCTCCGATACTCTCACCTCCCCCGATGCTCCTGTTGTTCTGGAACCAATCAAGTTCCCCACTCCTATTTTTTCTATCGCTATCAGACCTAAAGAAAGAAAAGACGAAGAAAAAATAAGTTATGCACTAAACAAGATATGCCAGGAAGACCCCACATTAAAAGTAGAGATAAGCCACGAATTCGGACAAACTATACTCTCCGGTCTGGGTGAACTCCAACTCAACATGAACCTCTCCAAACTCTCCCGCTATGGAGTAAACGTAGTAATAGAAGAACCCAAAATACCTTACCGGGAAACCATTAAGAGTACTGCAAGAGCCCAGGGAAAATACAAGAAGCAAACCGGTGGAAGAGGACAATATGGAGATTGCTGGCTGGAATTATCCCCCCTGGGAAGAGGAGAAGGTTTCCAGTTTCTCAATAAGATTGTAGGAGGAGCCATTCCCTCTCGTTATATTCCTTCTGTAGAAAAAGGCGTACGGGAGGCCATGAATAAGGGCCCACTTGCTGGTTATCCCGTAATTGACATCCAGGTAACCTGTTACGATGGCAGCTTCCATCCCGTTGACTCTTCAGACATAGCCTTCCAGATAGCAGGGTCCATGGCTTTCAAGAATGCCTATCCCAACGCAAATCCTATCCTATTAGAACCCATAATGAAAGCTGAGATAAAAATCCCTGAAGAGTACCTGGGCGATATCACCGGGGACCTAAATGCCAGGAGAGGCAAAATTATTTCCATTGATGCAGAAGGGAGAAAAAAAGTAGTGAAAGTGCTGGCACCCTGGGCGGAATTACAGAGATATGCTATAGACCTCAAATCTATGACACAGGGAAGAGGCACATTTACCATGGAGTTTTCCCATTACGAAGAAGTACCTGCCCACATTCAATCAAAAATAATTGAGGAGGCACAGAAAGAGAAAAAGTAAGAAACAGGGGGTAAGCAAATGAGTGGACATTCAAAATGGTCACAGATAAAACATAAAAAAGCCCGAGTAGATGCCCAACGTGGTAGATTATTTACCAAACTAATCCGGGAAATTATGGTAGCAGCCCGGCAGGGCGGAGGAAAAATAGAAGCTAATGCACGCTTACGCAGCGCAGTCCAGGCAGCAAAAGATGCTAATATGCCCTCGGACAACATTGAGCGGGCAATAAAAAAAGGCACAGGAGAGTTGCCCGGTGTACAATACGAGGAAATTACTTTTGAAGGTTACGGACCAGGAGGAGTAGCCATAATAATAGAAGCACTTACAGATAACAAAAATAGAACCACGGGCGAAATCAAACATCTCTTCAGTAAGCATGGAGGACATCTGGGATCACATGGCTGCGTATCCTGGCAATTTCAGCTTAAAGGGCTAATCCAGGTAGAAAAAGACAGAGTTGATGGAGATGCCCTTCTCGAGATCGCACTTGAGGTAGGAGCAGAAGATGTAAAAGAAGAAGATGAATATTATTCAATTGTAACTTCGCCAGAAGAATTTGTGCGTATAAAAGAGGAACTAAGTCAAAAAGGCGTTCCCCTTGCCTTTGCCCAGATAACCAGAATTCCAGATTCAACCATAAAATTAGAAGGCAAAAAAGCTGAACAGGTGCTTACACTGGTAAATCTATTAGATGAACATCCAGATGTCCAGAACGTCTATACAAACTTTGACATACCAGAGGAACTACTCACCGAAGCAGGCGAGTAAGGTCAGACTTCAGACTACATACAGACCTTAGACTTTAGACATTAGACTTCAGACTATAGACTGGGAGAAGCGAGTAAGTGAGCAGGGGAGGCTTGCCCGTCAGGCGCTCCCGAAAACAACTTAGCGGTGGGACATTATTCTAATACTCTTAAGAAATTGAGAATAAAGAGCAGCAATGCATTTTAGGGGTTATTTTTTAGTTTTAGGGAGTAGTTGCCTGCCTGTCCCAGGATATATCCTCGGGGATTTATCAGGCTGCATGCTGAGCCTGGGGTATAGCAAGGCTCAATAAATTGAGCAACTACATTCCCTGTTTATCC
>JAADFP010000162.1 GCA_013152825.1 Caldisericota bacterium
GGGACAGCAGTTTTCGTTTTGAACGGGCTAAAGAATTGCATCAAGCTGGCAAAAAAGAGGAATTCCTAAAATATGTTAAGGCAAAGATTAAGTACAATGACGTTGCTCCTACCAAGTTGGGGGTAGGTAGGATTGAAATCAGGGGAAGCCGCAAGCCGCTGAAGGTGGAGAAGACACGACTTTCCCTGGCCCGGGCAATGGTACAGGCCAATCTATCCACCAATGATGCAAAAGGCAAGCTGGAAGCTTTTGTCAGCAGGACAAAGCCCCTTATTTTAGTGAGGTGGCCGGATTCCCTGCAGCTTAAGGCAGAGTATAAAAGCTTTTTTGCACTGGTAAGGAGTGGAGAGCCCAAGAAAAGTAAGGGATATCCGCATATAAAGGTTGACTTAAGTAAATATGGCTACAAGGAACCTATCACCAGTTCCTACAAAGATGCACATTATAGCCTTCAGGAGATACCAGATGGAGGAAAGGTAGCAGTAGTCTGGAAGGAGGTTAAGAGGAGAGGGTTTTGCGAATTAAGGCTATCCATTGCTTATAGTCTTTCCGGAGAAGACGTAGTGGGAATTGCCTATCAAAATATCGAGGAATCTTCTTCCCTTTCCTGGCAAAGCATTTTTCGAGAACATGCTGCCTGGTGGAGCTCATTCTGGGAGGAAAGGTCAGTAATTCACCTGCCGGATGAGAGGCTGGAGAATTTATACCACCTGGAGATGTACAAGTTTGCCTCCTGCTCCCGGCAGGAGACGGCATACCTATAAGCCTGGTAGGAGTATGGAGCCCGGATGAGTTTATGCCTCCCTGGCAGGGAGATTATCACAACGATATAAATACCGAGATGTCCCACTGGTCAGCCTATGCCGGTAATTGCCTGGAGCTGACAGAGCCTTTTAACCGTTATATGATAGAACAACTGAAAGCAGAGCGTGAGCATAGTACACAGGTTTTTGGTTTTGAGTGTGCCAAAGTGCCTTCCAATGGCATGCCTACTGGCCGAATCGGGAGCGCATGTGTATGTGACCTCTGGGTAGGGGTTAGTGCCTGGCTGGGACATCATCTCTGGTTGTACTGGCTTTACAGTCAGGACAAGGATTTCTTAGCAGAAAAGGCCATGCCCTATTTCCGGGAAAGTGTTAAATTCTACCTGGGAATTCTGGAAAAGGACGAGAAGGGACTTTACAATATTCCCTTCAGTTATTCTCCAGAATGGTTTGGAGGACCAGAAAAGGGAGTGGGGCCCACATTCTGGAATAACCAGTTTGTTGCTTTTGGAAAGAATCCCTCCTGCGACTTAGCCCTGGTGAGAAACATTCTGTCCTGGGCGATTGAAGCCAGCCGGATTCTTGGAGAGGATGAGAAGGAGCGCTCTCTCTGGCAGGAGGTCCTGGAGAATCTTGTCCCCTATCCGGCCTGGAAGCCCTACGGGCTCCTGGTCTTTGAAGATGTTCCCTATTCCACCGGGCACCGTCATCTAAGCCATCTTTTGTGTATCTACCCCCTGGGAGATTTGAACATAGAAGGAACAGAAGAGGAGAAGGATCTTTTGAGACAGAGCATAGAGAACCTCATACTCAGGGGCACGGGAGAATGGGCAGGCTGGAGTTATAGCCATGCCGCCTGTATCGCGGCGCGGGTAAATATGCCCAACTGGGCAGTAAGGTTATTACACACCTATCTTGATTATTTTGTAACCAGGAGTGGGTTTCACACGAATGGAGAAGAGGGGAGCTACGGGCTTACTTTGCAGATTGGTTCCGCTATTACGCACGAGGGGGGATTCGGCGCTGCTGCCGCTATCCAGGAAATGTGCCTGCAGAGCTGGAATGGGATAATCAGGGTTTTCCCTGCCATTCCCCAGGAATGGGAGGAGGTCTGCTTCCAGGGGTTAAGGGCAGAGGGGGCCTTTGTAGTCAGTGCCTGGAGGGAGGAAGGAGAAACTATCGGAGTGGATATTCTCTCCGAGAAGGGAAATCCCTGTGTGGTGAAGAACCCTTTTGGAGAGAAAAGTTTCCTACTTGGCTGTGGTAATGGCAAAGTAAATTACAAACTAAGCGGAAATAAAATAATATTTTCCACGGAAAAAGGGAGAATCTATTCACTGCGACGTAAAGGTAGAGAATCGAGCAGACCTTTTCTCAGGCCAGCCTTGAAAGGAAATACTTTTGGTATAAAGTCATGAACGCAAAAAAGAGAGCTTTATCGGTTTTTGAAGGTATTAAGTTAGACAGATTTCCCATGTGGTATGGTGCTGACGAGAAAACCAGCGCAAATATCATGAAGCTTTTAGGAATTAAGGAAGAAGAGCATCTCCTGCGTGCCCTGGGAATTGATTTTAGAACTATTAGACCTCGCTATATTGGACCGCCTCTTACCCAATACGAAGATGGGAGTGTAGATACTGTGTGGGGAATCCGGAGGGGAGGAGCCTACTATGGACAAGCATTGAATCATCCGCTTAGTGGAGCAGAGTCAGTGAAAGATATAGAAGAGTTTTCCTGGCCTAACCCGGCAGAATGGGAGGTGGAGCAGGAAGCAGAAAAATACCAGGATTTCTGCCTTATAGGAGGAGCCTGGTCTCCCTTCTTCCATGATGTATCGGAGCTGTTCGGGATGGAGGAAATGTTTGTAAAAATGGTCTTGCATCCAGATGTGGTGGAAGCAGCCTGTGAAAAATGCGTGGAGTTTTATCAAGACCAATCAAGACGCATGTTTGAACTTGCCGGTGATTTGCTGGACATGTTTTTTATAGGCAATGACTTTGGTTCACAAAATGGTCTCCTCTGTTCTCCTGAAATGTGGAGACGTTTTTTTGCTCCGGGGATAAAAGCCATGATTGACCTGGGACATCAATATAAGCTGAAGGTAGCCCTGCATTCCTGCGGTGATATTCATGAAATTTTACCTGACCTTATAGATATGGGGCTCGATGCCATAAATCCCATACAGGTGAGCGCTGCACACATGGACCCGGTGAAATTGAAGAAAGAGATTGGTAAAGATATTGTTTTCTTCGGGGGTATAGATATTGAGATTTTGCGCCGTGGTACGGAAGAGGATGTACGCAGGGAGACCAGGCGCATAATTGAAATTCTGGGAGAGGATAATCGCTATATTGTAGCTCCCTCGCATGATTACCTTTTGCCGGAGATTCCGGCTAAAAATATTGTGGCTATGTATGAAGAAGCCAGGAAAGTATAATGAAAAACTTGAAGGAGCTGGGGGTCAAATCTGAGAAAAAGGCTATAGGTTCAAACAAAAAGGAGTAGAGCATGTCCGAGCAGAATAGGTTTAACAAAAACATAGAAAAAAATTTCTTTCCCTATGGAGTACAGTACTACCGGGCTCCCACCCCTCTCCCGGAAGAATGGGAGATGGATATATCCCGGATAAAGGAGATGGGCTTCAATATTATCCGTCTCCGTCCACAGTGGAGGTGGCAGGAAAGGAGGAAAGGAGAATTTTACTGGGATGACCTGGACAGGCTCTTTGACCTGGCAGAGAAGCATAAACTATATGTAAGCTTCAAGTTCATGCTGGAGAGCTCCTGCCTGGCTATACCGGGAGTACGGCTGTGAAAGAGTCAATCTCTTTGGCACAAAAATCATGCCGGGGGCAGTGGGAGCTTACTACGTAGGAGGCTGGCTACCCTGTTTTGACCATCCCAAGGTAAGAGAAGAAGCCAATAGATTCATAGGGGCCGCAGTAAAGAGGTACAGAGAGAGGAAAAATCTTCTACTATGGAATGCCTGGAATGAGCCCTGCTCCAGGCCCATTCATGAATGCTGTTGCGAGGAATCGAAGAAGAGTTACCGGAGATGGCTTAAGGAAAAATTTGGCTCAATTGAAAAACTTAACCAGTTTGTAGGGAAAGCCTGGGGAGAATGGGAAGACATTGACCCCCCGGGGATGGTCGGTGATTATGCAGAGATGTATCTCTGGCGGCAGTGGGCAATGTGGAGTGTGGCGGACAGATTGAAGTGGATGTATGAAGAAATCAGGAAGCATGATAAAGATCATCCGATAATCACCCACGTGGGTTCGTGTTCCGTGACCCAGGATGTAGCAGGATGCACTTCCCTGGATTGGCTGAATGCAAGGCAGGTGGATTTCTATGGCTCTTCTTTCCCCATGCTTCTGGGACAGTATCCCCCTGTTCTCTATCACCGCTCCAATGCGGGAATGATATGCGACTGGATAAGAAGTGTTTCCCCCTATTTCTGGATAAATGAGCTCTACCCTAACCGCGCCGGCTGGGTTGCAGAGGTCAAGGTAGAAGATTTTCGCAAGTGGATCTGGACCACAATTGCACATGGGGCCAAGGGGCTTCTATTCTGGCAATATCGGGCCGAAAGACTGGGAAATGAAAGCAATGGTCATGGCCTGGTGAACATTGATGGCAGTGAAAATGAAAAGAGCAAAGAAGCAGAACGCATAGGGAAAGTGCTAAATAATCATGCCTCACTTTTCCGGGAATTTACCGTACCCCAATCAGAGGTAGCCATAGTCTATG
>JAADFP010000163.1 GCA_013152825.1 Caldisericota bacterium
GCTTACTCTCTGGATAACCGCTTTCATTTTCAAGTTATTATATTAATCTGCAAGTCCACATATTTCATCTACCAGTTTGGAGACAGCTTCTGTCTTTTCAATCTCTCCCACCACAAAATTTGGTATTAAAATACCCTGAATTCTAACATATTACACCAGAAGAGGAGACAATTGAAGCCCGGAAGTTGGTAAGACATTAGACTGTATAGTTAGCAGCGAGTAGATCCCGCCTGCCCCGACGTTCCGTCGGGAGGCGGGCAGGAGTAGTGAGAGGGGAGAGGTGGAATGCTGGATTCCCAGTTACGCGGGAATGACGGGGAGGGCAGGAGGCGGGGGCAGTTTTCCCTATCTACTAACTACTGTCTACTATCTACTGAGATAGTAGCGAGGGAAGGGGTAGTGAGCAGTGAATGGGTAATCCTGGTTTCTTAGTAGCCTGGTAGTCCTGGTACCCTGGGAGAAAGTTTTACCCTGAACCCTACGTGGTTCAGGGTTGGGGTTTTAGCATTTAGATTTTGGGTTTATTTAGGGTTTCGTCCCGAAGCCCCCATGTTATATCGGAGTCCGGGATTCCTTCGGAAAGTTTTATGTTTAGAGTTTCAAATGAAGTGGATACCCACCTGCTCCTCGACGGTCGAGGTATCTGCCTATCCTAACCTGCTTCTCAGGGAAAGAGTGTGAATATATCCAGGCTTCCTTTCATAAGCAGTGCCTGAATGAATTGGAGCAAAGGAAATAAGAAAAGCTGTTTAGTAGGTATTTTATTTGCTCCTTTTGCCGCGGAGAGAAAGAGAAGCGGGGAAAGAAATATCCATAATCTTCCTACTTCAGATAAGGAGATACCGGAGAAATTAAGAAAAACAAAAACACCCAAGAAAGCAAGTTTATTGGATGGAGATAAGGAGGGAAGTCCCAGGAAGAAAAGGTAGGAAAGGGGTATGCCGACAAAGGTAAAGAATTCAAAAGGATTATAGAAAATCCAGAAAAAATATGACCTACCAGGAGCCGCTATCCCCAGGTAGGCAACTCTGCCTTTTTCTGTAAAGGCGGGAAGAAGGTGGAAAAGGTATTTGAAAAGGGAAAAACCTGTAAGAGCCTGGAAGAGAAAAATGGTAGCCAGGAAGCCGGAAAGGGAGTAGAGGTACAGGGAGGAATCTCTGTTTCTTTCAAATAGTAGAATAAAAGGAAGGATAAGGAGGAGAGAGAGGGAGAAAAGAGAGCCTATGGCTATGGATAGACCGGAGAGAAAGTACCCTGTCCTGTTTTTCTGGTTGAAGAAGTAGAGAGAAAGGATGACAAATAGGGGGAGGAATTCTTCCAGGGTGGGAGAGAAGAGAAGAAGGGAAGGGATGAAGGGATAAAGCAGGGTAAGCGGTAATGCATTCTTTTCTTTTCTAAGCAGTAGAAAAAGGGGGATTATTCCCAGGGAGGAAAGGAAAGGCAGGAGTATTCCCATGAATATAAGCGCAGCTTTCTGGTAGTCTCTTAGATGCCACTTTTCCTTGTTCTCAAGAAATTGGAAGACTCCTCGGGCATCAAGTATGGAATGGGAAGAGAGGGTGAGAAAGCTCCGGGTGAGAAAAGGAGAATAGTAAAAAAGTTTGGTGGTTCCCCGGCAAAGCAAGGTCATCAGGGGAGGGTGCAGTTTTGGATGGTAATAGGTGACCTTATCGGGGTAATCAGAGAAGTATTCCCGGTTCATTTTCATTACCTGTGATTCCGTGAAGTAGCCGCTTATCCAGGGATAAGAAAGGACTATTATGTTTCCTTCCAAGCCCAGGGGATTTAAATACTGGAAGGATATTTTCACCAGGAAGGTGAAGATAAGAAGCAGGGCAAGAAGTATATAGAGTGATAGTTTGATTTGCCTTCGCGAAGGCTCTTTACCGCTCTGCTGGATCTTCCATTTTCTGTAGAGTAAGAAGAGGGGATAGATGAGCAGGAAAATTCCCAGGGGAAAAAAGGCTCGCCACCAGAAATTTATCTCCTTGTAGTACTTCCAGATCCATTCCCCTCCTTTGCCCAGGGGTATTTTCCGCAGTGAGACAATAAGGGAAAATAGTAAAGTAAGAATATAGACGGGAATGTGTTTTTTCACACTTCTACAATATTACTTATCTGGCGAAATTCTTTTTTAAGGGAGTGATAAAGCTCTCCAAAGAAAGGATAAATCTTCCGGTAGGCTTTCACATATTTTTCCACCGGCTGGGTTTTATCTTTTATTTTTACTACTTTGGCCGCTTCTTTTTCATCTTCAAATATGCCACTTCCCACTCCTGCTATGAGTGCAGCTCCGTAGGAAGATCCCTCTTCTGCTTTTAAAGTATAAATAGGCAATTCAAACACGGAGGATATTATCTCTTTCCAGAATACTGACCGTGCTCCTCCCCCTACGATTCTTACTTCCTCAATTTTTACCCCCATTTCTTTCATAAGTTTTAGAGAGTCGTTCAATCCAAATGCTATTCCTTCCAGTACGCTCCTTATCAGGTGGGCTTTAGTGGTTTTGAGGGAAATCCCAAAGAATACTCCCCTGGCATAGGGATCCTGGTGAGGGGTGCGTTCCCCGGCGAGGTAGGGGAGGAATATAACTCCTTCGCTTCCTGCGGGTACTTCTTTTGCTTGTCGGGTAAGGACCTGGTAGGGATCGATTCCTTCTTTTTTGCCTATTTCTTTTTCTTCCCCGCCGAGTGTATCTCTCAACCAGCGGAAACTTCCTCCGGCTGAAAGCATTACTCCCATGAGGTGCCATTTCCCTCTTACTGCATGGCAGAATGAATGGAGTCGCCCTTTCTCTTCGCGTTTCATGCTGTCTGTGGAGGCAAATATCACTCCAGAAGTTCCCAGGGTTACCGATATTATCCCTTCTTCTATTATTCCACAGCCGAATGCGCTGGCGGCCTGGTCTCCGGCTCCTGCTACCACGGGGGTCCCTTGCTTTATTCCCGTAATCATAGCTACTTCTCTGCTGATTCTCCCGGTTACTTCTACTGATTCCTTCACTTCAGGTAGCCACTCGCTTTTTAGCTGTAGCCCTTTGATTATCTCCTGGCTCCAATTCCTTTTTCCTACTTCAAAGAGACTTGTCCCGGAGGCGTCTGAGACATCGGAGAAGAAATCCCCGGTGAGGATAAATCTCAGGTAATCTTTTGGAAGAAGAATCCGGGAGATTTTCTTAAAATTTTCCGGTTCGTTTTTCTTTACCCAGAGAATTTTGGGAGCGGTAAATCCGGTAAGGGCAGGATTGCCGGTAATGGAGAGGAATTTTTCGTAGCCAAAAATTTCATGGATTTCTTCACTTTCTCTATCGGTTCGCTGGTCACACCAGAGAATTGCCGGTCTTATCACTTCTCCTTTACCATCCAGCAAAACAGCCCCGTGCATCTGACCGGTAAGCCCTATGGCAGCAATTTCTTTCTCTTTGTTTCTTTCCCGTATTTCCCTGAGGGCTATCAGGGTGTTTTCTTTCCAGTCAGCGGGGTTTTGTTCAGCCCAGCCTGGCCGGGGAGTGAGAAGAGGATACTCCCGGGTAAGCGAGTCTACCAGGCAGCCATTTTTATCTACCAAAAGTACCTTGACTCCTGTGGTTCCCAGGTCTATTCCTAATAAATAAGACATTTTGCCCCGCTCCCTCTCAAAAATTTATTAGTACTCCCACAATCCTTTGGCTTTCAGGATTAGTTCAATTACCTCTCTTACTGCTCCTTCTCCCCCTTTGTTTTTTGTAATGAAATCGGCCTTTTCTTTCACTTCCTCCCGTGCATTAGCCACGGCAAATTTTACCCCCACGCTTCTAAAAACGGGCAGGTCATTGATATCATCGCCGATGTAGGCAATTTCTTCCAGGCAAACCTGTTCACTGCCGGCGATTTCCTGTACTGCCTGTATTTTGTTTTCCCTGCCTAAGTAAAGATAGGAGATCTTGAGGTATTCTCCCCGGGTAAGGAGAGAAATAGACTGACGGCTGGATACCCAGCCGATTTTCAGTCCCTTTTTCTGGGCAATGACTATACCCATGCCGTCCTGTACATGGAATGAGGTGAATTCTTCTTTCCCCAGGTAACTTATCTTCCCATCTGTGAGTACTCCATCCACATCCATAAGCAGGAGTTTTATCCGGGATAATCTTTCCTTCATTTCATCCATACATTAGAACCTTTCCTATCTCTTTTAAATGGCCTTCCCCTTTTCTAAGATTTTCTTCGATTTTTTCTAAAAATCGCATGGTTTTTCTATCATAGTACCGTTCACCACAGTTTTTGCATACCAGTAATTTAACAGGAATTAACACCACATCATTATCTAGAAGAATTTCTTCTTTTACCTCTTCCACCTCAATTCTTGGACTATGACAGATTACACAATTCATTTTTTTCTCCTTCTCTTATATTCTTCCCATAAATCGGGGTCTGGATGATAAACAGTAACTATAATTGCTAATTTATCATTCTCATTGTAGGCACATACTACATGTAAAGGACGACCGGTGGAAGTTTTGCCCAAAATAAGGAAGCTTGGATATGGTTTATCGTTCCAATATTTCTCTATAATGTCCCCCTTTTCGATAGCTTCATACACCTCATTATCTGTTATTCTACCAAATTTTTCTCTTATCATCTCCTCTCGTGCATGCTGGGTGTATAACACAGAATTTTTTCTAAAGCTTCTTATAATTTTGTTTAGAATTTTTGTTGATTCATCCATGCAGTTCAAATCTGAATTCCCCTCTTCCCAGCAGGTCGTGAAGATGGACCACTCCTTCCACTTCTCCCTGTTGGTTTTTGATTATCAGGGAAGTTACCCCGTTTTTCTCCATGATTTCCAGGGCTTCGTGGGCGTGTTTCTCTTTATTAATAGTCAAGGGGTTTCTGGTCATTATTTCTTCCACCCGGGTAGATTGGAAGTCTATTTCTTTTTCCAGGGCTCTTCTCAAATCACCGTCGGTTATAATGCCCAGTAATCTGCCCCCTTTTTATCCAGGACAGTGGTAAATCCAAGAGTCTTGCTACTTATTTCTTTTAGAGCTTTTTTCACCGTGGTGCCTACTTCCACTCTGGGAATACCTTCTCCTGTGCGCATAACTTTTTCCACTTTAAGCATCAATCTTTTTCCCAGTGAGCCTCCGGGATGAATGCGGGCAAAATCTTTCTTTCCAAAACCTTTCTGTTTGAGTAAAGCAATGGCCAGGGCATCACCCATGGCCAGGGTAACCGTGGTGGAGGAAGTAGGAGCCAGTCCCAGGGGACAGGCTTCTTTCTTTACTCCAATATCTATGGAGACATCTGCATTCCTGCCCAGGGTTGAGCGTGGATTACCGGTGAAAGCAATGATAGCATTTCCCTGTCTTTTAAAGAAGGGAAGAAGTCTTACTATTTCTTCTGTTTCCCCGGAGTGGGAAATGGCCAGGAGTATATCTTTCTGGAGAAACCATCCCCAGGTCGCCGTGTACTGCCTCCCCCGGATGCAGGAACAGAGAAGGTGTGCCCGTAGAAGAGAGCGTGGCAGAAATTTTTTTTCCGATAATTCCGGATTTACCCACTCCCGTTACTACTACCCTCCCCGAGGAGGAAAGTATTATTTCCACCGCTTTGTAAAATGCTTCTCCCAGTTTATCTGCACATTCTTTTATGGCCTGTGCCTCTTCCTGCAGTACTTCCTTAGCCCAGTTTATGTAATCCTTTTCCATATTTACCTTTTATCAAATAATAAATTACTACAATTGACATGCCTCCTGCAACTCCCATGATAAGAGAGAAAGAAGCCCAGAAAACCTGCAGCATTTTCAGGAGAATCGCCAGACAGGTTGCTCCCACACCCAGGGAAAAGAGGAATCGTATGTTTGCACCCGTGGTATATTTTGTGGCCAGTGCTCCCAGGCGTGCTCCTATAACCCCTCCGAATAACAGCAGGAGTCCGTAGATAAGGTCTACATTTCCCTGGTAGGCATGGGAAAAAGTTCCGTATGCTCCTGCCAGGACAATGTTGAAGAGAGAAGTGCCCACTGCTGTCTTGGTAGGAAGTCCCAGGAAATAGATCATCAACGGAAGATAAAGTATGCCTCCTCCAATACCCAGGAGTCCAGAAAAGAATCCTCCCAGTATGCCTGTGATGAGTATGCTCCATAAGGAATATTCCTCGCCGGAAAATTTCAGGATTGGAGGCATGCGTAAAAGAAAGCACCTGTCTTTCAGGGAGAAAGTCTTTTCTTCTTTTCTTTTTTTAGCCTTGTATGATTCTTTAAAGGTAAGCAAAAAGATGAGGAAGAGAAAAAAGATGTAAAAATAGCCCAGGAATAAATCTACGTTCCCTTTCCTGGTAAGAAAATCTACTGTTCGTACCCCAAGTTCCACAGAGGGAAGCATTCCGATAAGTATCAAGAAGCCCACGGGAAAGTTTACATTGCCCATTTCCTTGTGTTTCAGGGAAGAGATTATTCCCTGTGCGTATATAAAGGAAAGAGATGTCCCGATGGCCAGATTCATGGGTAATCCCAGGATGAAAAGAGCAGGGGTGATTACCCAGCCTCCGCCCACTCCCCAGAATCCCGAGGTAGCTCCGGCGGTGAATCCCAGCAAGGGGAGAATCCAGCCGGTGACTTCTACTCCACTGAAAGGTGAATACATTTTATTTTTTTTCGAATAACCTGCAAAAGAAATAAAATAACAGGGAAAAAGAACCCATAATAAAAACCGTAAAAAAAGCGTACACGAAGGGCTGGTTGTTGAGGTAAGTTATGAATTTGTGCAATTTACTACCTCGTGTATTTCTTTTAGCACTTTTAGGAGCTTTTCTACTTCCTGTAAGGGCAGCATGTTCGGGCCGTCAGAGAGTGCCTTCTCAGGGTTAGGATGGGTTTCTATGAATAACCCATCCACTCCACAGGCTATGGCAGCACGTGAAAGATAGGGAATAAATTCTCTTCTCCCTCCCGAAGAAGTTCCTTTTCCTCCTGGCATTTGCACGGAATGGGTGGCATCAAAAATCACCGGATAACCCAGATCCCTCATTATAGGGAGGCTTCTCATATCTACCACCAGTTCTCCGTAACCAAAGAAAGTGCCTCTTTCCGTGAATAGAATATTTTTATTTCCGGTAGAGGCTACTTTTTCTGCTGCTTGTTTCATATTTAAGGGAGACATAAATTGCCCTTTTTTAATATTTACTGCCTTTCCGGTTTTACCTGCTTCCAGAAGGAGATCAGTTTGCCGGGAAAGAAAGGCCGGTATCTGGAGGACATCCACTACTTCTGCTACCTCTTTAACCTG
Organism: Caldisericota bacterium; assembly: GCA_013152825.1. GTDB lineage: Bacteria > CAIJMQ01 > CAIJMQ01 > JAADFP01 > JAADFP01 > JAADFP01. Next base: position 7,266 of record JAADFP010000163.1, read on the forward strand.
AGTAGTGCAGTGGATGTCGGTTAAAACCGGCAGGTCAAGTTCATCTTTAACTTTTTGTAAAATTCTCAGCCCTTCTTTTAATCCCGGTCCCCGGAAGGAATGCAGGGAAGTGCGGTTTGCCTTATCGTAGGAGGCTTTAAAAATGAAGGGAATATTTAGTTTTTGGGCAATTTCTTTTAATTCTTCTGCTATATTTAGAGTTATTTCTTCATTTTCTATCACGCAGGGCCCGGCAATAAGCAGCAAAGGGTTGCCTTTCCCTATTTTAAAGTTTCCTATCTTTACCATCGCCTACATTTTACCAGAAAGAATGGGGTCAGGAGTGAATAAATTGTCCTCCGTCTACTATTATATCCTCTCCAGTGATATGCTCTGCCAGGCTCGAGGCCAAAAAGAGAATGACTTTTGCTACTTCTTTTCCTTCCGGATAACCTGGTTTGCTTTTATACAGGGGTATGTTCTCCTCGGTAAATTCCCGCCTTTTTTCTGCCGGGATATACGGTTCAAGCATGGGAGTAAAAATAGTGCCGGGAGAAACAGTGTTCACGTTGATATTATAGGGGGCCAGGTCCTTGGCCAGCCCCTTGGCAAAACATATTTTCCCTGCCTGGGCTACACAGTAAGCATTGTAGCCGCAGGTATGGGCAGTAAGGGAAGAAACGATTACAATTTTCCCGCTTTTTTTCTTTTTCATAATAGGGACAACAAATTTCTCCAGGTTATAGCAGCTGTAAAGGTGTACTCGCATAACCCTGTCCCAGTTTTCGGGCGTATCTCCTTCCGGAGTGGGAATGCCGGCTGAATGTACCAGTATATCTATAGTGCCAAATTCACTAACTGCTTTTTCCACTACTTTGCGAGTTTCCTGGTAATCCGAGATGTCGCCTTTGGCCAGAATTGCTTTTCCCGGCTTATTACTTAATTCCTGCATAAGAGAAAAAGCTTTTTCGTCGTTCCTGCAGTAATTTACTGCTACGTCTATTCCTGCTTCAGCGAAAATAATACTTGTAGCTCTGCCTATCCCGCTGGTTCCGCCGGTTATCAGAGCCTTTTTCCCTTTTAGTTTTAACTCCATTTCTTACCTCATTTTAGGATGCAGTAGAAACTTTTCCCACGGGTAAAATATAAAGTGGGTCTTCTTCCTCAGGTAAGCTTAAAACTTCTTTCACTTTTTCATCGTCAAATGCACCTACTACCACGCTCCCCAGGCCTAAAGATATGCACTGAAGAGATATGTTCTCTGCGGTGTGGCCGGCCTCCATATCTACGTATCGGATACCTCGCTTGCCATACCTGAAAGTGGTCCGAGAGTACACGGCAGAAATTGATAGATCAACAGGTGCTTCACTTACCCATCTCTGGTTAAGGGCGGCCCGTGACAGGGCAGCTCGTTTATCTCCGGTCAGGTGAAGTGCTAATGAATGAGTGGAAGGGTGGTATTTGTAAACTCCCGGCTCCAATCCTTCCACGTTTCCTGAGACTACGTATATTTCCAGGGGATAAGTGGCACCGGCAGAAGGCGATGCTCTCCGGTTACTTCTTTTTTCCGTAATTCCCTGGGCAGCCCAGAGCAGCTGGGAAATCTGGTTAAGGTTAAGAGGAAAGGATAGGTATTCTCTGTCAGAATGCCTCTGCGAAATGGCTTCTTCTACCGAGATTTTTCCTTTAAGTGCGGGAGGAGGGAGTGTTATCATTTTTACTTTGCCAGGAGTTCCCGTCCCCTTGCTATCTGTTCTTTTACTCGCGAAGGAGCAGTACCTCCTGATGACTTTTTCCTTTCTACGGAGATTTTTACCTCGAAATCCTTCATCTCTTCCTTTGGAAAAGGAAAATATTTATTCCATTCTTCCTGGCTTAAGGAGGAAAAATCTTTTCCCTGCTTTTCCAGTATTTTTACTATTTCTCCTACTTTTCGGTAAGCCTGGCGGAATGGAGTGCCTTTCTCTACCATTAGTTCCACCAGGTCAGTGGCTAAAACATAAGAAGTTGTGGCATCTTTCTGCATATTGGCAGGATGTATCTCCATCTCTTTCACAATCCTCTGAATAATTTCAAGAGTGGATATTACTTCCCGCGGGGTTTCTCGTAAGACATCCTTATCCTCCTGAAGATCGCGATTATAAGTGAGGGGTAAGCTTTTTATCAGGGAGGAGATTGCAGTGGCATAACCCAGTATTTTAGAGGCTTTTCCCCGGATTAGTTCCAGTATGTCCGGATTCTTTTTCTGCGGCATAATGCTGGACCCTGTGCAATATTTATCCGGAATGGTTATCCAGGCAAAGAAGGGGGAGGAATATATGATAAGCTCTTCACTCAGACGCGAAAGATGCAGGAAAAGAAGGGAAGAAGAAAAAACAAATTCTACGATGAAATCCCTTTCTGAAACTGCGTCCATACTATTTGGAGAAACGCGGGAGAAAGCAAGTTTCTTGGCCAGAAATTCCCTGTCTATATTGAGAGAAGTTCCAGATAATGCCCCGCTTCCCAGGGGAAGGACATCATTCCTTTTTAGCACATCCTTAAATCTTTCTTTGTCTCTTTCCATCATCCAGAAGTAAGCCATCAGCCAGTGGGAAAAGAGTACCGGTTGTGCTGGGCGGAAATGTGTAAAACCAGGCATGATAACTTCTATGTTTTCTTCGGCTTTGCCGAGTATAATCTCTTGAAAACTTTTAATTTTTTCTATAATTACTTTAATTTTTTCTTTCAGGAACATTTTTTCGTCAAGCACCACCTGATCATTGCGGCTGCGGGCAGTATGCAGTTTGTCTGCTACTTCTCCTACTAATTCCTGTAGTCTTCTCTCAATTGCCATGTGGATATCTTCATCCTTCTGGAAAGGGAATGTCCCCTGGTCAAGTTCTTTTTTTATCTTCTCCAGGCCTTCGATGAGAATCTTCTTTTCTTCCGGGGAAATATATCCTCCCCGGCAAAGCATTTCTACGTGAGCCTGGCTTCCTTTTATATCGTAGGGGTAGAGGAAAAAGTCATCCTTCAGGGAAGAAGTAAACTCAAGTATGGAATCATCCGGCAGTTCGCTGAATCTTTTTTCCCAGACTTTCATGCGTATAATATAACAAAAATTTCCCTTTCCTACAAAACAGTCGAATTTTCTAAATAGCAAAATACTGTTATAATTTTCAGGAATGAGAAAAAGAAAATGCGGAAGATTGATTTTTGTACTGGCGGACGGGATAGTTATTTCCCTTTCCTGGATACTGGGTTATCTGCTTCGCTATTGGCTGAATCCCTTATTCCCCAGGCCTCTTAATCCTTTCTCCTCGTATCTCTATTTTCTGCCTTATATACTTGTTTTTTCCCTTCCCATTTATGCCTTCTTTGGTTTCTATGAAAGGAAAAAAGATATAACAGGATTCGAGACGCTACAGAGAATCTCCCGGGCAACCTTGATTTCTGTGCTGGTAATCATGTCTCTGGCATTTCTTTTCAAAGAGCTCAGGATAGGCCGCATGGTAGTGCTTTTCTTTGCCTTGATTAATTTGCTGTTACTTTACCTGGTGAGGATTGCTCTGCAGAAAGTTCTCCAGGAGCCTGCGCGAAATATACTTATAGTAGGGGAGGAAGAAGTTATTCCCCGTATTTACCAGAAACTGGTGGACCTTCCGGATAAGGAGTACAGGGAGATAGGGATACTTACGCCGGAGGGGCAGGAAGGAAAGCATATAGGAGAGGCAGAATATCTGGGTGCTCTGGATAAGCTGGAAGAGGTTTTGCGCGATGGTAAATTCGATGAAGTTTTCTTTGCTCTTCCCGATTTCCCCCGGGAAAGATTGCTGCCTCTCCTTTTTCTCTGCGATAAACATGGAGTAGAGGTAAAAATTATGGCAGATTTGTTTGGCGTGCTTTTGGAGAAGACAGGATTGGGTGAACTGGACGGTATCCCCATATATTCCCTGGGTATGGGAGGCATAGCTGGGTGGAGCAGAATTTTAAAGAGAACAATGGATATCACCCTTTCTTTAATTGGAATGATTATTTCCCTACCCCTGTGGATAATAATCCCTATCTCCATAAAGCTGGATTCGGCCGGGCCTGTATTTTTCGTGCAGGAAAGGGTAGGGGAGAAAGGGAGAATTTTTAAGATGCTTAAATTCCGGACCATGAGAAGTGATGTACATCCGTTTGGCTATGCTCCCCGTTCACCCCGTGATTCTCGTATAACCCGGGTGGGGCGCATAATTCGCAGAATGAGCCTGGATGAACTTCCCCAGCTGGTAAATGTTTTAAAAGGGGATATGAGCCTGGTGGGCCCCCGGCCTGAAATGCCTTTTATCGTGGAAAAGTACCAGGATTGGCAGAGGAAAAGGCTGGAAGTAAAACCCGGGATAACAGGTTTATGGCAGATTATGGGTAGAAAAGATTTGCCGTTGCATGAAAACCTGGAATACGATTTTTATTATATAAAAAACCAGTCCCTGTTGCTGGATCTTATCATTCTTATCAAAACTATTCCCCAGGTGCTATTGGGTAGGGGAGCGTATTAGAGAGACTATAGACCATAGACTTTAGACGTTAGACCGGAGAGTAGCTAGTAGCGAGTAGATAGTAGTGAGTAGCGAGGGGAGAGGTAGTGAGCAGTGAATGGGTAATCCTGGTTTCTTAGTATCCTGGTTTCCTGGTATCTTGGTTATAATTTTTGAGTTTGTTGTTTTGAGTTTACTTAGAGTTTAGAATTTTGGATTTAGGGTTTATCCTGATGCCAGCCCTACCTGTCATTCCTGCTTTTGCAGGATGATATTAAACACCCAGGACATTCTTCCAGCCATAGTTGATAATACTTCCTTTAACCACAAAATTCTCCTCAGAACAGGATATAATTGCTGCGGTTTCTATATCCGCTGTCAAACTATTCATCATTCGTATTAGCCCTAGGGCATGTTTAGAAGTAATAGTCATGGTGTTTTTTATTTCAAATAAGTGTAATTTCCCTTCCCGTTCAATAGCCAAATCTATCTCCAGCCCATCCCGGGAACGTAGATAGTACATAGAAGGTCTTTCTCCAAAATGCAGGAATCTTTTTAGAAAATCACAGACCACCATGGTTTCGAATAAATTTCCGAAACTTGGGCCATTTACCAGCGCCCTGTAATCGCTTAATCCCAGCAAATATGAACATAAAGCTGGATCGTTGAAATACAATTTGGGGCTTTTTACTATGCGTTTGCCTATATTTCTATAATAAGGATACAAGAGATATATCTGATAGCCGGTTTCCAGTATAGAGAGCCATCTCTTAGCTGTGGGTACGCTAATACCAATATCCCTGGCCATCTGAGATATATTAAGGATTTGGCCGGTTCTGGTTGCACAAACTACCAGAAACCTTTCAAACTGGCTGAGATCTCCTATGGTAGCTAAATTTCTCACATCCCTTTCCAGGTAAGTAGTGATATATGAACCGCACCATAGTTGTCTATCTACCTTCTTTCGGCAGGCAATTTCAGGATAAAACCCTCTTAGCAAGATTTCACTTAAAGAAATCTTCCCTTGGAGCTTATTTTCTATATTTAGCCATTTAAGCCAGGCTGATATATTCAGGGCATTTGGAGCGTTATCAATCCTTTCACAAATAGAAAAAGGCAGAAGAGAGAGAACAGCAGCTCTACCGGCTAATGACTGGGTTACATTATGCATCAAAACAAAATTCTGTGACCCAGTGAGCAGCCATTGGCCAGGCTTACGATTTTCATCTATTCTTGTTTTTATGTAAGATAACAATTCCGGAAAATATTGTATCTCATCTATAATTACCGGAGGTTTATATTGATTTAAGAAAGCAACAGGATCTTCTTTTGCTCTTATTCTCATATCGGGCTCTTCTAAACTTACAAAAGTATGAGTCTTCGAAAAAAGCATCTTAAAGAGGGTAGTCTTGCCTGACTGACGCGGTCCGGTAAGCACAAGTGCCGGAAAAGTTTTGACTGCTTTTAGAATTGTTCTCTCTAATACACGAGGTTTCAGTTTCATGCAAATATTTTAACCCTTAATATTTAACTTGTCAAATTATATTTTCAGTAATTAATGGCGAGTAGAGAAGTGTGGTGGACAGTAAACAGTGATTGGAAGACGTTAGTCTATAGACTTTAGACTGGAAGGGGAGTAGTTAGTAGCGAGTAGATAGTAGTGAGTAGCGAGGGCAGGGAGATACAGGATACAGAATCCTGGATTCCTGCTTCCGCAGGAATGACACAGGAGAGCATGGATGATGCAGGAGGCAGAAAGAAAGTGGGACGAATAACGTATGACGTTTCGAGCCACCTGTCTGCTCTCTGCCAGTTCCTCCGATGCATGTTGGGAGAGGGCAGGATGCAGGATGTAAGGAGGAGTAGTTAGTAGCGAGTAGTGAGGGAAGAGTTGGTATTAGTTTTGGGTTTTTACAGTGTGCATCGTGAAATAAAAAAAGGGCGATGAGTAAGTACTCACCGCCCTTTGTTTTTACCCGTTTTATGCCTGTAACAAGCGTTTTGCTACGTCTACCGCAGTAGCTGCATCTGGGGCATAGCCATCTGCTTCAATTTCATCAGCGTATTCCTGGGTAATAGGTGCTCCTCCTACCATGACTTTTACTTTTTCTCTTACACCTGCTTGTTTCAAGGCTTCTATAACTTCTTTCATAGAAGGCATAGTGGTGGTAAGCAAGGCACTTAACCCTAATAGGGGGATGTTCTCATTTTTTACTGTCTCTACAAATTTTTCAGCCGGTACATCTACGCCCAGGTCGATCACCTCGAAACCTGCACCTCGCAGCATCATGGATACCAGGTTTTTCCCGATATCATGGAGATCGCCTTTCACTGTTCCTATGATGTACTTTGCCACGGGTTTAATACCTGACTTCACCAGAAGAGGTTTTACAATATCCATACCTCTGCTCATGGCGCGGGCAGCAATTAGCACTTCTGGCACGTAAAACTCATTACTTTTGAATTTCACCCCTACCACATTCATACCAGCTATTAAACCTTTGTTTAAAACATCCTGTACCTCTACACCTTCATCAAGAGCCTTTTTTACTAGCTCATCCACTTCATTGGCTCTTCCTTTGATTACTGCTTCCGCAATACTTTCCAGTATTTCCATAATGACACCTCCTTATGGGGGAGAATTATACTACAAATTTCCAAAAAAAACACCACTATTTTACCACACCCGGAAAACTGTTTCTCCACTTAAATTGACATTTCGGGGTGTGTTATAATACTTCCAGGTAGAGGGTTGCAGGTTGAGAGGAAGTAGTCGGGAACTAAAAAGTTAAGTTGGAGGATATAATGGCAGGCTTTTGGGAAACGCTAAACGAGGATATCAGGACAGTATTTAAGAGGGACCCTGCAGCAAGAACTTTCTGGGAGGTGATTCTCTGTTATCCAGGGCTGCATGCACTCTGGCTGCACAGGATTGCCCACTGGTTCTGGAAAAAAGGGTGGGTAGTACCTGCCAGATTTATTTCTCATATCGGCCGTTTTCTCACCGGTATTGAGATTCATCCGGGAGCTAAAATAGGAAGAAAATTTTTCATCGATCATGGCATGGGTGTAGTAATTGGGGAAACCACAGAGATAGGAAGTGATGTGCTCCTTTATCAAGGAGTTGTTCTGGGTGGTGTGAGTCTGGAGAAAAAAAAGAGACACCCTACAATTAAAGATCATGTAGTTATTGGTGCTGGAGCAAAGGTCCTGGGTAATATTACTATTGGGGAATGGTCAAGGATTGGAGCGGGTTCAGTGGTGGTTAAAGATGTGCCTTCTCATTCCACCGTGGTGGGGATTCCAGGCAGGATTGTAAAAGAAAAAGGTAAACCAGTTATTGATCTTCACCATGAAAGGCTCCCTGATCCTGTAGTGGAAGCTATAAAACAGCTGGAAAGCAGGGTGAAGAGTTTAGAGGAACAGTTGGAAAAGAAAAAATAATATCTTTAGTAAACAGTGAGTAGTGGGGGAATTATTGTCAGTTGTGAGTTGTCACACTACCTTTTTAATCTCAAATTTCCCAAGCAAGAGACCAGGATACCGGGATACTAACTTATGATAAAATAAAGAAGAGAATTGCTTTTTGTCAGGTTAGGTTAAATGCCGATTTTTACCTATCTTTGCAGAGAATGCGGGGAGAAATTTGAGCTTTTGAAGGGGATTTCTTCTTCTGAGAAAGAAACAAAATGTCCCCGGTGCGATAGTAGAGAAGTAGAAAAAACCTTTGCTACTTTTGGAGTTAAAAGTTCCTCAGGCAGTAGCTCCTCTTCCAGCTGTACTACCTGTTCTGCTTCTTCCTGTTCCACCTGTTCCCGGGGATAGCTGTTTCTTGGTAGTGGATGGGTGGAGATACAGAAAATAGGTGTTTGTATCTCTGCTTTTCTCTGGAATTCCAGCAAGCGGAGTTCCAGCTTGCGACGCCTTTTATTGCCCGACTTTATGTTGGGTTGCAGGATTAGGATAAATAATTTTGGCAGACAAAAAATTTTTTATTTTACTCGTTTTTCTTACTCTCTTATATTTATCTTATCTTACTCCCAACCTTTCTTTAGACGGAGATAATGCCCGTTATATAATCCTATCTAAATCATTACTATCAGAAAAGAGCTTGAATTTCATAAATCAACCTGGCTCTCCTGTGGCGCATCCTTTTACTCCAGGATATCCCCTGCTTCTGATTCCTTTTCTAGTTATTGGTAAGGGGGCTGTGATTATTTTGAAGATTTCTTCTCTTCTTTTCCTGGTGCTTTCCCTCTATCTGATTAAGAAGCAATTTTCTGATGTGCCCTATCCTTCCTTTCTCCTTCTTTTACTATCCTTGAATCCATACTTAATTTCTTTTTCTCATCAGGTAATGAGTGAATTGCCCTACATGTTTTTTTCCCTGTTAACCTTGAAATTAAGCGAGGAGGATTCTAATTTCCGGGCTTCACTGTGGTTGTTAGCCAGCCTGGTTTTCAGTATTGCTATACGCCAGATAGGTGTTTCTCTTTTTATGGCGGTTCTGGTCTTTGCAGTATGGAAGAAGAAAAAGAATCTGGTTATGCCCATTCTGGGTAGTTGTATTTTTATTTTTTATCTTTTATGGAGAGACTTTTTTGCTTCCTCTTCCTACCTTTCCCAGGTATTCTACCTTCCTTATCAGGAAGGAATGCGGATAAATTTACCCGGGTTGATTACCCGGATAAGCAACAATTTTTTCGCCTATATTACAGGCTTCCAGTCTCATAAATTACTAAAGTTGGCTATGATGTTTTCTTCT